>JAGCTK010000115.1 GCA_017963715.1 Alphaproteobacteria bacterium
GCCGTCAAATCACCGATGGTCGGTGTTGTCTATTTGGCGCCCAATCAATCAAGCCCCGATTTTGTAAAAGTCGGTGATGAAGTCATCGCCGGTGATACCGTGTGCCTGATTGAAGCAATGAAAACCTTTAATCCTGTCAAAGCACACAAAAGCGGCCGTGTCACCAAAATTTTGGTTGAAGCCGGCGATCCGGTGGAATACGGCGCACCTCTTATCGTGATTGAATAAAAAATAGGACTTTTTAATGTTTGAAAAAATCTTGATTGCCAACCGTGGCGAAATCGCTTTAAGAATCCAGCGCGCCTGTCGCGAAATGGGTATCAAAACCGTCGCGGTCCATTCGGAAGCCGATGCCGACGCCATGCATGTGCGTATGGCTGATGAAGCCGTCTGTATCGGGCCCGATAAAGCCGCTTTGTCTTATTTGAACAAGCCGGCCATAATTTCGGCAGCCGTGATTACGGGCGCATATGCCATACACCCCGGCTACGGCTTTTTATCCGAAAATGCCGATTTTGCCGAAATGGTTGAGCGGCACGGTATTGCCTTTATCGGTCCGACATCCGCACAAATGCGCCTGATGGGTGACAAAATTGCCGCGCGTGCGGCCGTGGCCAAAGCCGGCATGCCCGTTGCACCCGGTTCACCCGAACTGCAAACATTGGACGAGGCTTATATTTGGGCCAAAAAAATCGGCTTTCCCGTTATTGTCAAAGCCAAAGACGGCGGTGGCGGCAAAGGTATGAAAATTGCCTTAAAGCCCGAAGATTTGCCTGAGGCTTATACATTAGCCAAAGCCGAAGCCAAAGCCTCATTCAACAGCGATGCGGTTTATCTCGAAAAGTTTTTGACAGATCCGCGCCATATCGAAATTCAAATTTTGGCCGACAAGTTCGGCAACGTTGTCCATTTGGGCGAGCGTGACTGTTCCATTCAGCGCGGCAATCAAAAAGTGATTGAAGAAAGCCCCTCTCCTGCCTTAAACGACAGTGCACGGCATAATATCTGCAAAACGGTGCGCAAAGCCATCCAAAAAATAGGTTATACCAACGCCGGCACGCTTGAATTTTTGTATCAAGACGGCAAATTCTATTTTATGGAGATGAACGCACGTTTGCAGGTTGAGCATCCGGTGACCGAAGCCGTGACCGATGTTGATATCGTGCGTGAGCAAATTCGCATTGCCGACGGCGCACATTTAAGTTTTAAGCAAGAAGATATCACTTTTTCGGGACACGCCATCGAGTGCCGAATCAACGCCGAAAATCCGGATACGTTTGTGCCTTGTCCCGGTAAAATCGACGAATGGCACGCCCCCGGCGGATTGGGCGTGAGAGTCGATTCGGAAGTTTATTCCGGCTATACCATTCCCCCTTGCTATGACAGTATGATTGCCAAACTGATTGTCAACGCCAAAACGAGAAGTGCGGCCATGATGCGCCTGCGTCGTGCTTTGGATGAATTTGTCATTATGGGGATTGATACCACCATACCGCTTTTGCAAGATGTGATTGCGCAACAGGAATTTATCGACGGCACGTATGATATTCATTGGCTCGAAAATTTTATGAAAA
>JAGCTK010000116.1 GCA_017963715.1 Alphaproteobacteria bacterium
GGCGCCTGCATCAAGAGGTCTTGTGCTTTGCCGTTTAAGGGAAACAGGATAACTTCTCTGATGTTTGGCTCATCTGCCAAAAGCATCACAATGCGGTCAACACCAGGGGCACAGCCTGCGTGCGGCGGGGCGCCATAGTGGAAAGCACTGATCATGCCGCCGAACTTGTTGTCAACCACGCTTCTGTCATAGCCGGCAATTTCAAAGGCTTTATACATAATTTCCGGTTCGTGATTTCTGACAGCGCCGGATGACAGTTCAATACCGTTGCAGACAATGTCGTATTGATAAGCCAAAATATCAAGCGGATTTTTGTTCAAAAGCGCATCCATACCGCCTTGGGGCATTGAAAACGGATTGTGCGAAAACTCAATAGCACCTGTTTCTTCGTTTTTCTCATAAAACGGAAAATCGACGATCCAACAAAATCTGAAAGCATCTTTTTCAATAAGATCAAGATCTTGTCCGAGTTTTGATCGCATTTGGCCGGCAAACTTGTTGAGTTTGTCTTCCGCACCGACCATCAGCAAAACGGCATCGCCTTCATCAAGGGCAAAAAACTTTTTGGCCTCATCAAGTTTTTCTTCACTCAAGATTTTTGCAATACCTTTGGCGCCGGAGGAAGACAGAGCAATATAGGCTATACCGCCCATGCCTGATTCTTTGGCATAAGCATCGAGTTTATCAAAAAATGAGCGCGGTTTGTCGGCAATGCCTTTGACCACAATCCCGCGAACCTTTTCACTGTTTGCAACTTTGGTATCATAAACAGCAAAACCGGAGTTGCCGAAGAATGCGGTTGCATCCATAATTTCAAGAGGATTTCGCAGATCAGGCTTGTCTGAACCGTATTTGAGCATAGATTCTCTATATGGAATTCTTCTGTAAGGCGGCTGATCGACTTTTCGGCCGTTCGAAAACTCAGAAAATACACCGCTTAAAGTTTTCTCTAAAACGGCAAAAACATCTTCTTGTGTGGCAAAACTCATTTCAACATCAAGTTGATAAAATTCGCCCGGAGATCTGTCGGCACGAGGGTCTTCATCACGAAAACATGGTGCAATCTGAAAATATTTATCAAAGCCCGAGACCATCAAAAGTTGTTTGAACTGTTGCGGTGCTTGCGGCAGAGCATAGAACTTTCCAGGATTGATGCGTGATGGTACCAAAAAGTCGCGTGCGCCTTCCGGCGAAGACGCCGTTAAAATAGGCGTTTGATATTCGATAAAACCTTGCTCTGTCATAAGATCGCGCATTTTTCTGATGACCTTGGAACGCAACAACATATTTTGATGAAGTTTTTCCCGGCGCAAGTCTAAAAAACGATATTTCAAACGAAGCTCTTCGGAAGCATCATCGATAAATGAAACTTGGAAGGGCAGCGTATCGGCTTGGCTGTGAACAACAAGTTTTTGAACCTTGATTTCAATATCACCGGTTTCCATGTTTTTGTTGACGCTTTCACGGGTAACAACTTCACCAACAACACCGATGACGCTTTCAACACGAAGGTTTTGAATTTGTTCAAACAAATCGGATGACGAATCAAACACGCAGTGTGTGATGCCGTAATGATCTCGCAAATCAACAAAGCAAAGGTTGCCTAAATTGCGTTTGCGATGAATCCAGCCGGCAAGCAAAACTTTTTTGCCGACATCCGTGCTGCGAAGCTCTCCGCAGGTGTGTGTTCGATACTCGTTCATGATGTTCCTCATATTATTTTTTTTGACAATAGAACAGTATTAAAGCCGAATAAAATAAAATGCAAGCATAAAATCATCTATTTGCCGAAAAGGGCAATAAAAGATGATATGACTTGCTGATTAAGAATATTGTTGCTGTTGCGTGCGTTTGGTGCTTTGATGTACGGCACCGGTCTTTTGTGAAGATTTTCCAATGGCTTTTGATGTGGCTGTGCCTTGTTTTAAGGCATAAACCGTTTGTGTCATGTCCGCAAGGTGCTTTATCCTTTTGTTGATAACCAGCGGCTTTTTACCCTCAAGCAAACACTCATCAAACCAGCTACCTTCTTTTTTGAGTAAAACATCAAACGGTGTGTGGCGGTCGATTTTGTACGGTGCTTTGGGAAGTTGCTGTGCAATCGGAATAAGTTTCATGCCGTTTTGGCTCACTTCTTTTGCGCCTTCAATCGGCAAAATATTGTCTTGCGCCCATCTTGAAAGCAGTTCCTCTTTACACATACCATACATCAAATCATAGCCTTTTTGTGCCGAAAACTGAAGTCCGGTTTGCATCATGAGCTCGGAAATATTCGATTTTCGAAAGGGTTTGATGACACAGGCGCGTTCAAACTTAACGAAATCTTTGAAATAACGAATACGCATGGTGCCGACAGGCTCATCATCGACATAAGCTAAAATATGCGTGGCGCCAAAATCGTTGCCGTCAAATTCTAAATCGGCACTGATTTTTTGCTCATCCACAAAAACCTGACGCCGAACCGACATTGCATCGGAAAATTGCTCTTCTGACGAAACAATTTTAATGTCTACAAAATCACTCATAAGTCAAATTATATCTTGACTTACGATTTTTTATATATACTAAATATATATGTTGCCATATATTTTGGGGAGCATCATGCTGTCAGTCAAAAGTAAATTGGAAATCTTAAAAGCCATCCTTTATATCCGAGAAATCGTGCGAGAGGGCAATATAACGCGTGCAGCCTCTAAAAACGGTATTAAACAGACAAACTTAAGCAAAATGGTCAAAGATTGCGAAAATTTGCTGGGACATCCGTTGTTTGAACGGACGCGCCAAGGTATCATCCCGTTGTCTTTGGCCTTAAATATCACGCGAGAGGCAGATGTGATTGATGATATGGTGCAAAATGTTCAACGGCTTTATTTTTCGCCAAAAGAAACGGCGCCTGTCAAAATATGTTTTTCCAAAGGTTTGCATTGTGAAATTTTGCAACCGATTAATGACAATATCGAGTATGTGCGGACGATGAAAAATGCTGATATCATCATCACAACTTCTAAACCGCGCGTTATCAAAGATATGGTGGTTGTCCAGACCAAAATCGGCCGAAGTGTGACGCAAACGGTGTGGGTTTGTGCCAAAAATCAGGCGCACATTGTGGCATTGGCTGAAAAAATTATTTTGCTACTGAATCGTTGAGCATATCGACAAGTGCTTTGATTTTGTGGCTTTTTTTGTCTTCTCTTTTCATCACAAGGTAAAACTCGGCCTCTAACAAAGGCATAATATTTTTGATTTCAATCAAATCATCATATTTTGAAGCCACACGCACAGGCAGCAACCCGACGCCGAGACCTGATGTTATCAAATGCAGCAA
>JAGCTK010000117.1 GCA_017963715.1 Alphaproteobacteria bacterium
CACATCGGCCGCATCACCAAAGGTGCAAACCATCATAATACCGGTACCTTTATCTTTTTCGGCATGCTCCGAGGGCACAATTTCGACCTCGGTGCCAAACAGCGGCACAATCACCTTTTTGCCGAAATATTTTTGATAACGCTCATCATCCGGATGCGCCACAATCGCAATACAAGCCGGCAAAAATTCCGGACGTGTGGTGGCAATAATGATATTTTCATCGCTGTCTTTTAAGCCGAATTTGATATCGTGGAAAAAGCCCGAAATTTCTTTGTCTTCAACTTCGGCCTGTGCCACGGCGGATTGGAATGTGACATCCCACATGGTCGGTGATTCGACAGACATCACCTCACCTTTTTCAAACAAGTCGATAAACGATTCTTGCGACACCTTGATTGACTCGGCGCTGATGGTCGCATATTTGATGTTCCAGTCATACGAATGCCCGACATTCTTAAACACATTTTCAAACACACCCTCATCGGCAGCTGTCAACTTTTCGCACGCTTCAATAAAGTTTTTGCGTGACACTTCACGGCGCGGCGAGGTATCATTTTCGATGTGCTCCAACTTAAAATTCGGGTCATAAGGCAATTCGGGATTGCAAGCGATGTTATAATAGTTTTGAACACGACGTTCGGTCGGCAAACCATTGTCATCCCAACCGATCGGATACAAAACCGTTTTGCCCGTCATACGCTGAAATCGCGCCACGACATCCGTCTGCGTATAACTGAAAATATGACCGATATGAAGCGAACCGGACACGGTCGGAGGCGGTGTATCAATCACAAACGTATCTTGGCGTGTACGCGTTTTATCATAAGCATACACATTTTCTTTGATCCAAAAATCTTTACAGCGGTTTTCAATTTCCGGCTGATTAATGCGGTCATCCAGACCTTTTTGTGCTTTATAGGGCATGAACATTCTCCAAATAAACTATTGAACGGTTATATTGTCAAAAAGCCTTTCTGTCAAGGCCTTAATTTATTTTGATGAGATTTTATTTTGTATCGGAATTCGTTATCAATAAAAAAATAGCGGAGAATGGCTCAGATAGAGTAAAAATAAGGGCGGAAGTACCGGAGTGTACATAAAAGTACATGAGGAAACTTCCGCCTTGAAATTTCAGCTTTAGATGAGCCGTTATACGCTATTTTTTCAGTTGAGCGGCAACTTCAGCTGCAAAATCCTCTTCCCGCTTTTGCAACCCTTCGCCCAATTTGAAGCGGACATAAGACACAAGTTTGATGTCCGTGCCGAGTTCTTTGGCGGCATCGGCAATCACATCTTTGACCTTTTTGTCAGGGTCCATGATGTAGGCTTGTTCTTCCAACACAACTTCTTCATAATATTTACGAATACGGCCTTCAACCATCTTTTCGATGATGTTTTCTGGCTTGCCGGAAGCACGTGCCTGTTCGGCATAAATGCCTCTTTCATGATTAACTGCTTCGGGATCAACGCTTGCAATGTTCAAAAACAGCGGAGATGAAGCGGCAATATGCATGGCAATGTGCTTGCCGAGTTCGTTCAACTTTTCTTTGTCGGCTGATGATTCTAAAGCAACCAACACACCGATTTTGCCTAAATTCGGCTTTAAGGCGCTGTGAACGTATGTTGCAACCACACCGTTGTCAATACTCAAAACGGCGGCACGACGCAAATTCATATTTTCGCCGATTTTTGCAATCATATCTGTCAAGCGTTCACCAAATGACTTACCGCATTTTTTGCAACCGAAAGCCTTCATTTTTTCGACATCGCCGTCGCTCAACAAAGCAACGGTTGCGGCATCTTGCACATATTCCTGGAAAATATCATTTTTTGCAACAAAGTCTGTTTCCGAGTTGACTTCGACCACCGAAGCCTTATTGCCTTCAACTTTGACGGCAACCAAACCTTCAGCTGCAATACGGCTGGCCTTTTTAGCGGCCGTGGCAAGGCCTTTTTTTCTCAGCCAATCAATTGCCGGTTCCATTTCGCCGTTGGCTTCGACCAATGCCTTTTTGCAATCAAGCATACCGGCGCCGGTCGTCTCTCTCAATTCTTTCACTTTCGCGGCTGTAATTTCTGCCATTTTATTTATCCTTTACTAAAACTTGAAAAATAAGGCGACGGCCAAAACAGCCGCCCGTTTTAAAAAACACTTGATTATTCGGCTGATTTTTCTTCAGCTTTGGCTTTTCTCGGCGCACG
>JAGCTK010000118.1 GCA_017963715.1 Alphaproteobacteria bacterium
GCGCGGTTTAATTGAGTTTTCAAACATTTGCAGAAATAACTGTCTTTATTGCGGTATCAGGCGAGATAATGCTTGCGTGAAACGCTATCGGATGGGTGAGGAAGAACTGATTGAAACCGCACGCCGCGCGGCTGAAATGGGTTTTAAGACGATTGTGATGCAATCGGGTGAAGATACGTTTTTTACGCGGGATCGAATGTGCCATATTATTAAAGAAATCAAAAAGTTTGATGTGGCCATCACGTTATCTCTCGGCGAGCGTTCATATGATGATTATTTGGCGTGGTTTAAGGCCGGTGCCGATCGCTATCTTATCCGAATTGAAACAACGGATAAAGATTTGTACCACCGATTGGATCCCGGTATGTCATGGCAAAAAAGGCATGAATGTCTGCTTGCCTTAAAAGATATCGGTTATGAAGTGGGCTCGGGTATTATGGTGGGTTTGCCGGGGCAAACGATGGAATCGATTGCCGATGACTTGATTTATTTGAAACAAATCGGCATTGATATGGCCGGTATCGGCCCGTTTATTGCTCATGCGCAAACGCCGCTGAAAGATGAGGCGGGCGGAACACTTGATTTGGCACGCCGCACCATGGCCGTGATGCGACTTTTGATGGAAGATATCAATATTCCCGCCACTACCGCGATGGAAAGCCTTCACCCTCAAGGGCGAATTCTTGCCTTGCAATCAGGCGCCAATGTCGTGATGCCAAATGTGACCGAGGGTGAGTATCGCCGTCTTTACGAATTGTATCCCGGAAAAATTTGTGTCAATGATACGCCGATTCATTGTAAAACGTGTATCGGCATTAAAATCGAAAGTATCGGCCGAAAAATAGGTTTGGGCTATGGCGGACATCAAGGACGCTTGCCGCATCAGGCCGTTTGAGAAATTTTGTTGTTCGGATGCACAGACCATCAAGGTTTTTATGTGTTGACAAAAAAATAAAATATGCTATACTGATAATCAGTCGACACATCCGAAGGAACAGGTTATGGCAGAATTTGATATCAACAGACAAATCAGTGCAGATGAAAAGCAGGATGCGATCGTCTATTTTGTTGAAATGTTTGAGCAAAAAATGCGAGAACATGAAGATGAGTTGAAACTTGCAACAAATGCCGAAGAAAAACAAAACAAAGCCATCGAATTGTTGAATATTGATTCGTTTATCAACGGTGACCAGATAAATCCGGAAGTTGTGGCCGGTGTGATTAATGCTTTCGGTCATCGCAGTGTTGGTATCGGAAGCGATATCAGCCCTTATTCATTGCTTGCCGAGGCCGTGGACAGACGCTTGCCGCAACAAAACTTTAAGTTGGCGCAATATGTGGATATACCGGCTTATTGTATCGGATGCAAAACGGACATTACCACTTTGTCCAAACAAGAAGAAGATGATTTTAATACTTTATGGATTAGATACGAAAACTTTTTGGCGCACGATCAATCAAGACCAAACAGTTTGGCGTATCAATATATAGATGCGTTGCTCGACAGAGGTGATTTGCTCAATTGCAAAAACTTGCGTCCGGATGAACGTCGACAAGTGATTGAACGCTATCTTGAACCGCGCTGTGGCGATAAACATAAAAACAGGGCTACGCTTTTAGAGCGTATCAATGAAGAATATATCAATGAACGAATTGTTAAAGCCGTGTTGACTTCACCTGATGAATATTTTGCGCGCGAACCTTTTTATTTTTATACGCGTATCAGAGATGAAAACGGGCGAGAACTCAAAGAATATCAAAAAATAAAAAATGCTGCGATGCATCTTGTGGAGCAGATGCCAAAATATGATGACCAACATTTCGGACGCGAAAAGGGTTTGAACGAGCGGTTTGAAGATTTGCTTTTGCAGACGCATCATGCACGGTTTAAGGATATTGATGCATCGCGTCAGAATTTTTTGGTACGTGTGCTTTATTTGAAAACGGCCGAACAAGATATTGCAAGCGGGCAAGCGGGAAGATTGTCGCCTGATGCGTTGGCTTTTGTGCTCAAACAGGACAGACAAGGTTTTTGGACACGCAAAATTTCGCCCAAAGTTTGGGATGCCGTGAAGAAAAGTGTGGAACAATCAAGAGATGATAAACTGAAAAGTTTATATGCAAAATTTGGCGAGGCGGAATTTTTGATTCATCGTCATCGCCCGAAAAAACCGCGTGAAATGCAAAGCATTGCGCGAAGCGGTGTGTTTTTGAAACTGACACGCCAAGAAAGAGAAAATATGTTTAAACTTTCTGAATTTGCCGCTAAAGCAGATTTGTTGTATCTGACGGAAGATCAAGAAAAAGCAGCAATCGAGGCTTACAATATGGTCTTAAGCGGTCAGCAAAAGTCTAAAGTGTCTGCTGATCAAACGGCAAAAGATGTGGTATTAAAGATTGAACAAGATTATCAAAAACAAAAAGCACATGCCACGCGTCGCACGCAAAATGCCGAAAAAGTTGATGCATTGTTGCGTCAGGAACAAAATAAACTCGAAGTCAAAACGGATGCATTGCATTTTGTGGAGGGTCTGAGAAGTCTTTATGGCAAGATTGAAGCAAGTGTTCAATCCAATCCGCCCAAAGATGCCGAAGAAAATCTTTCGGAAGAAGCGCTTGAGAATATCATTTGGCGCACAATCAAAGGTGGAAAAATCGAAGTTCAAATGCCTGAATACGGCAGTTTGCCGCTGTTTAAGCGTGATGCGGAAAAACAGCGCCGGAAAGATATGGCAACGTGTATTAACGAGTTGAATACGATTCTCGGTAATATCAGAAACTATCCGGCCGTCAAGACAGAACTTGAAGGTTATGACGGCATATTATCGGAGCAGTCGTATAAAAAGGCTGTGCATGCCGTGGTTGAACAAGAAAATCATCTGACAGATTTGAAAGAACAAACCAAAGATTATAAATGTGCAGGGTGGCCGGCAATTTTGGATGAAAAATTGGAAGCCGTCTTAAAAAGGGAAAATGCAACATTGATGCCTGCCGAATCGCGCCCGGTGCAAGAGTTGGAACATTTGTATCAGTTTTTGGAAAAAGATGCATTCAATCAAAAGATTTTTGCGGTGGCGCACAAGGAATATGATGCTTATCAGAAGGCACTGAAGGCCGTGGCGCGTGAGCGTATCGGCGTTGACGGTAAAACACCGAATAATGTTGATAAACTTGCTGAACGCCACAAAACAAAGCGGCCGGCCGATGATATGCGCCAAGCGAGATGAAATATTGTGGCACTCAAAGTCAAAGAAATGAATCAATCAAACGAATAGCAGTATCAAAGCAGAACACCCGCCCTTGAGACGGGTGTTTTTGTATGGTCAATAATTATGAGGCTAAGGCAACAGCGGTGACCATGCCGGATCGGACGCGTCTGCGGGCGTCACCACAAGGCGCTCATTGTAGCCCGTGACATCAATGGTATATAATTTAACAGGTGCGGTATGACTGCCGCTTGAACGATCTTGTTTGAAATACATCAGCACTCTGCCGTTGGGTGACCATGTCGGGCCTTCGACCAAATAGCCGCTTGCAATCACACGTTCACCCGTGCCGTCGGGATGCATGACGCCGATATAAAATTCACCGCCAGCCATTTTTGTAAAAGCGATATAATCGCCGCGAGGTGACCAAACAGGTGTGGCATAGCGCCCTTTGCCGAAACTGATACGCTCGACATTGGAACCGTCTGCATTCATAACGTAAAGTTGTTGATTGCCGCCGCGATCGGAATTGAAAACAATCTTTTCGCCGTCGGGTGAATAAGAAGGTGATGTATCAATTGCCGGATGTTTGGTGAGTTGGCGTGAGGTTTTTTTGTTTAAATCCATTTCATAAATTTCGGTGTTGCCTTTGGCGGCAAACGAGAGCAACACTTTGGAACTGTCGGGGGAAAAGACAGGTGCAAAAGTCATGCCGGGAAAGTTGCCCAACAATTCTTGCTTGCCTGTTTCGAGATCTAAAACATAAACTTTCGGTGCGTTGCCTGAAAACGAAATGTAGGTCACTTTTTGCATGTTGGGTGAAAAACGCGGCGTTAAAGCCATGGCAGCGCCTGAAGTCAAAAATTTGTGATTTTCGCCGTCTTGATCCATCATGGCCAAACGCTTAACACGCTTGGTGGCCGGGCCGCTTTCGGAAACATAAACGATACGGGTGTCAAAATATCCCTTATCGCCGGTTAAACGCTCATAAATATCATCGGATATGATGTGCGCAATACGACGCCAGTTTTCTTTGGTTGTGGTATATGACTGGCCTTGAAGTTGTTCGCCGGAATAGACATCCCACAAACGAAAATCAATTTTGAGTTTGCCGTCATCCGTTTCGGAGAGCATGCTTTGAAACAAGGCTTGGGCATTGATGGCACGCCAATCATTGAATGTCGGACGTTCATCAAGCGACGAAAGATGCTCGATATAACTGTCTTCATCTATGATTTTGAATAAGCCGCTGCGATCCAAGTCGGCCATCACAACGCCGCGAATCTTGGATGCATAACTGCCGATGCCGAATAATTGACCGAAAGCGCCGGAATCGGTGATGATTCTCGGGATGGCAACCGGTATCGGTGCACGCATGGCGCCGTTGATGTCAATTTCGAGTTCTGCGGCGGCCGGCAGGGCAAAAAAACATAAAAGCGATAAAAGAAACAATTTTATTTTGATAGTCATGGAATGTCCTTCATATTGTGCGACAGCTGGTTTTTTGCATATTCTAAGCAAATATTCTTAAAATTAGATTAGCAAAGAAATTTTTTTTAAGTTTTTATTTGAGGAATTCAATGAAATTTCAGTGGACGATCGAATTGTCTTGAGATTTGCTTTCGGACAAATAGATTTGATCGTTTTGTTTGGCGTAATTGAACACTTCTTCGGCGAAAGTTTTTTTTGCCAAATAAACCATAAAAAGCGGACGTTCCAATTTGAGTTTGCCAAGGGTTTCTTCCAAGGCCTCAAAAGTGTCGTAGATGGTGGTGACAAAAACGATGTTGCGGTCGAGTTCTGTATATTTGTCGGATTTGGTCGGATTTTGACGTAACATTTCAGCCTCTGATTTGTTGTGATATCGATTGAAGGTAAAATATACGCAAAAAATCTGTTTTAAAGATAGCAACATGGCTATCTTGACAAGGCAATTTAGGCTACATCAACTGAGGTGGTTGAATCTTTTGTTTGTGCTTAAATTTGAGGTTCGAATCGCATGCCAAAAATTCATCATTTGACCATTTTGTGATGAGCATATCCATTAAGTCGGAATCAACGATTTTATCATTTTGCGGCGAAAAATGTTTGGACAAGTCGTGATAAACGTAATTTGCAATATTGACTTTCATGACAGCCTCCTGACAAAGCCTAATATAATCTTAGCAGAACATATAAAAAGGTAATATAGACTAAAGTCTATGTTTATAAGTGAAAAAAAGGCTTGAACACACCATGCAAGAGAAAATGCTACCCAAAAAAATTTTTGCCCCGTTTAAATATGCCCTCGTCGGCGTTATATGTATGAGGTTATCACATTTATCACAGCGGAGACGAGGGATGAGCAGGATTTGCCTTTTTGCCGGTTTTGACAAGAAAAATACGGTTCAGGATTATGTCGTTTATTTGGCACGAAAATTGTCAA
>JAGCTK010000119.1 GCA_017963715.1 Alphaproteobacteria bacterium
ACCACGGCATCAAAACTGCTCAAAACCGACACCAAACCCACACCGATGAGCCCGACAGCCACACCGATTAATCCGCCGATAAGTGACAACACGAGCGCTTCGGTCAAAAATTGCAATCTGATATCCCACCTTTTGGCACCGATGGCCATGCGAATACCAATCTCACGTGTCCGCTCGGTCACCGACACCAACATAATATTCATAATGCCGATACCGCCGACAAGAAGCGAAATAGATGCAATCGATCCGAGCAATATCGTCAGTACTTTGGTTGATGTTTCCATCATCTCCATCATTTGCGTCAAATTCATAATCACAAAATCGTCATCTTTATTGACGCCCAAATTATGACGCTGCCGCAGCAATGCGCGAATTTCTTCCTGCGAGGTATAGGTTTGTTCGGCCGTCTTTGTCTGAAGCATCACCATATTGACCATATCCGGAAACGAAATACCGGTCACTTTTTTTTGCGCAGTCATCAGCGGAATATACACCGTGTCATCCTGATCCATACCGGGGCCGCTTTGGCCGCGTTCGGTCGTCACACCGACAACCGTAAACGGAATACCTTTGATACGCACCGTCTTACCGATTGGGTCAACATCTCCGAACAATTCTTTGACAACCGTCATACCCAAAATCGTCACTTTACCACCGTTTTTGATATCCGTTTGGCTGAAATATCGCCCATACGCCAACGCCCAATCCTTGATTTCAAAATACCGATTATCCGTGCCGATAATCGAGGTTGACCAGTTGGCGTTGCCATACACAATTTGTCCGCTGTCATTTAAGACCGGCGCGGCCAAACTGATACTATCTATTTTTTCCTGCAATGCGTTGCCGTCAGCCGCTTTCATCGTCGGTTGTGAGCCGTGCCCCATACGTTTGCCGCCCGATGTTGATGTTCCCGATCGCACCATAATCAAATTGGTGCCCATACTTTTCATCTCGTTTTGGATGGTGATTTGCGCGCCGTTGCCGATGGCCAGCATAATAATCACGGCCGACACACCGATAATGATGCCGAGACTGGTCAAAATAGAGCGCATCTTATTGGCTTTGACGGCACGAATTGCAATTGAGAAGGTTGTTGCGGCATCAATCATTTCTTTTGCCTTTCATCCGAATGTATTTCCCCGTCCACGATTTTGATGATACGTTTAGCATAACGTGCAATATCTTCTTCGTGCGTCACCAAAATAATCGTGCGCCCCATTTTTTCGTTCAAATCCGAAAACAGATGCATAATTTCAACGCTCATTTTGGTATCCAAATTACCGGTCGGTTCATCGGCAAAAATAATCGGTGCTTCGTTGACAATCGCACGCGCAATGGCCACCCTTTGCTGCTGGCCGCCCGAAAGTTGGTTGGGCATATGTGACATTCTGTCTTTTAAACCGACGGCCTCAAGTGCTTTGACGGCACGTTCTTTTCTTTGATGAGCCGGCACATTGGCATACACCATCGGCAGTTCCACATTTTCAAGCGCGCTTGTGCGTGATAACAAATTAAAGCCCTGAAATACAAAACCGATTTTGGCATTTCTGATTTCGGCAAGTTCATCCGGTGTCAGGTTTTGCACCGGACGCCCGTCCAGCAAATAAGAACCGCCCGTCGGATTATCAAGACAGCCCAAAATATTCATCAACGTTGATTTGCCCGAACCTGACGGGCCCATAATCGCCACAAATTCGCCTTGATCGATTTGAAGATCAATGCCTTTTAAGATTTCCAAATCAAACCCGTCGAGCGGATATGATTTTTTAATATTTTTGAGTTCAATCAACGCCATTTTCGGTTCCTCTATCGCCGCATCATGCCTAAACGCGGTTTTCCGCCTTTTTCGGCATTTTTCTTGGATACAATCACAATATCGCCGGCATGCACGTCATCTGATATAATTTCGGTTGAATTATCATCCGAAATCCCCTCCGAGATGTTGACACGTTCGGGCTTTCCTTTTTTCATCAGCCAAATACCATTGCTCGGATAGCGCACGCCTTCTTCCATATAAAAACGTGTTGCCGCACTCGGTACCAAAAGGGCATTATCTTTTTCGCTCGTGATAATCTCGACATTGGCCGTCATACCGGGCTTGAGTTTCAAATCCGAATTGTCAATTCCGATAATTACGCTGTAGGTCACAACATTTGATGTTGTCACGGCCTTATTACGCACTTGTTTGACCTGCCCGACAAATGTTTCATCCACAAAACTATCCACGTTAAACAAAACTTTTTGCCCGACATTGATTTTGGCGATATCCGCCTCCACAACGGAAGCCTCGATTTCCATTTGGGTTAAATCTTCAGCCACCGAAAACAATTCCGGTGTTGAAAAACTGGCCGCCACGGTCTGCCCGACTTCCACCGATTTTGAAATCACGATGCCGTCCACAGGTGATGTGATTTTGGTATATTTCAATTCGGTCTTGGCCGAATTTAATGCGGCTTCGGCCTGTTTGACCTGTGCTTTTTGAAGTGCGAGTTCCGCCACCGCGTTGTCATAATTGCGCTGTGCGGATTCCAATTCTTTATCTGTTGAATAGGCAGATTTTTTCAGTTTTTGAATACGGTCCAACGTTTTTTTATAATACACAATGTCGTTTTCTTCGACCTGCACCTGTGCTTTGGCAATTTCGAGTGCTGCTTCACGTTGCGCCACCGTTGCTTCAAAAACATCTGGATCAATCAGCGCGAGCAATTCGCCCTCTTTAACTTCAGAGTTAAAATCGACATATATTTCTTTGATTGTGCCCGAAACCTGTGTTCCGATTGTCACGGTTGACAACGGATTAATCACACCCGATGCCGTCACCGTTTGCTTGATATGTCCGACTTTAACTTCGGCCGTTTCAAATTCAACTTTACTGCTTTTTTTGTTCCAGCAACTCACCGCACAAACCAACACTAAACCTGCGGCAACAACCCATTTAATATATTTTTTCATGTCAGACCTTTCTTTTGTTTGGTACACAATATTTATAAACGAAGATAAACGAAAAAAAGTTCATTTTCCAGTTTTTTCTTTTAAATCACATCATAAAACATAAAAAAGACCGACAACCGTCGGCCTTTTTTATGAAAGAGATTCAAAAAATTAGATTTCACCGATATACATACCAAGCAGTTTTGCAGCCTGAACATAAACGCCGTGCACATCCACCCTTTTACTGCCGGCAGACACCACATCTTTGAGGGGATAACAATCAACTCGGCCGTGATCTAAGCCGACCATCACATTTGTCTGTCCGTTGCTGAGTAAATCAACGGCTTTGGCGCCGAAAAGCGTCGCCAACATTCTATCCCCGTAAACAGGGTGTCCCGAACGCTGAACATGTCCCAAACGTGTGCAACGAATTTGAAAACCGTTATATTTTTCATTGAGTAAATTGGCCAAATAGTCACCGATACCGCCATGCACTTTTTCGCCAATCATATTTTTGCCCAAAGACAACATTTCGCCGTTTTCGGTTTTAATCCCTTCCGACACAACAATCAGCGCATAGGTTCGACCGCTTGCTTTGACCGCTTCTAATTTTTTGATAATACCATCCAAAGTATACGGAATTTCAGGAATAAGGCACACATCTGCCCCACCGGCCACAGCCGATTGCAAAGCCAAGTGTCCGGCATCGCGCCCCATCATTTCAACAATCATTGCTCGATGATGCGAACGTGCCGTTGTTTCGATGCTGTCAATCGAATCCATACAAACCTGACATGCCGTTTCAAACCCGATGGATATATCCGTCAGTGGCGTATCATTATCAATGGTTTTGGGAATACCGATCATTTTAATACCTGCTTGAGAGCAATAGCGTTGCAACACATTCATACTGCCGTCACCGCCCAAAACAATCACGGCGTCCAAACCGAGTTCGCGCACACCTTCACCGAAACGACGCGCCACTTCATCCATCAGTTCAGGCTTAACGCCTTTATTGAGTGAACCTAAATAAGATCCGGCTGTCTTAGCCCACGGTGTTTCCGAAAAATTTTGCGGGGTCAAAATCTCATACGACAACGGACGCTCCGTTAAGCCTTCTGTTCCGTTATGAATCCCGTATACGGTCCAATTTTTCAGCGTGGCCGCTTTCACAACGGCAGATATCGCGACATTCAAGCCCGAACAGTCTCCGCCGCTTGTTAAAATACCTATTTTTTTAATTTCACTCATCAAACAATCTCCATTGATGTAAAAGTTCTTGATTTTTTTTTAAATATATGTATACTACATACAGATTTTAAAAATGTATTTCCAGTAAAAAATACATTTTTTGACAAACTTTTTTTTATAATGGGACGGACAGTATCAAATGCAATATGATCAAATGAAAAAACTTCAGCTCCAACTATGTGAATTAAAGTTGCAGGAGCGTCGTTTGCGCTCAGATATCAAAAGTTTGGTCAGCCAAAACGCAACGATTGATTTTTTCCAGGCTCAAAAACTCAACACATTACGCACCGGTTTATCTCAAAAGATTAAAAAAGTCGAATCTGGTTTGACACCCAACATTATTGCTTAGTTGCTTAAAAAAATCTTACAAAAAAATCCCGACATCAATCGGGATTTTTTTATCTTCCTTTGAACGCAGATTCTTAAACCGGCGAAACAAGCATAGACATCTGCCTGCCCTCAAGTTTCGGTTCTTGGTCAACTTTGGCCAACATATCCAAATCTTCAATAATTCGGTCAAGCAATTCTTTGCCCATATTATTTGCGCTCAACTCACGCCCCTTAAAACGCAAGGTAAATTTGACTTTATCACCTTGTGATAAAAACTTTTTAGCCTGTTTTAATTTGACATCATAATCGTGCGTATCAATCGCAGGCCTTAATTTCAACTCTTTAATATTGACAACTTTTTGATTTTTCTTCGCCTCGTTTTTGCGCTTCTGCACTTCATATTTATATTTGCCGAAATCAAGCACTTTGCACACGGGCGGATTGGCCTGAGGTGAAATTTCAATCAAATCAAGTCCGGCTTCTTCCGCAATCTTTAAGGCCTCTTTGACAGAGACGACACCACGGTTTTCACCCGTTTCATCAATCAACCGAACCTGTTTAGCCACAATGGCTTCATTAATGCGCGGTCCGTCATCGTTGCGTACTGGCGCACTCGTTTTTTCTATTGCTATAGTAACCTCCAAAAAAAAGTTGACAACAGGTGTATCATACACCACAAATCGTAACAATCAAGTTAATTTATACATATTGCATATATTTTTATTCGGATATTCTAAGGTTATTTTTTCCAAAATGCTTTATGACACACAACCAAAATTGTCATAATTTCCAATCGACCGAGAAGCATCGCCGCACACAAAATATATTTTGCCGCAATACCGAAAAAGGCATAATTTCCGGACGCTCCGATGGCTTTGGTCGCACCCGGCCCCGTATTTGTCACCGATGCGACGGCCGCCGCAACGGATGTGTTCACATCATACCCCAACAAATTTAATATAAGGGCCACCACCCCGATGGTCGCCAAAAACGAAAAAATATACACAAAGACGGAATTGACCGCCTTATCGGATACGGTTACCTCACCGATTTTGAGCGGCACCACGCGGTGCGGTTCAATTGAAAAAAGCATCACTTTTCTAAAATATGCTTTCAAAATTTGCCACCGCATCACTTTGATAGAGCCCGTGGTTGAACCGATACATCCGCCATGCAACGAAAGTAGCATAAAAAACACCGCCGTCCACATACCCCAATCCAAATAATCGGCCGATGAAAGACCTGTTGTTGTCATCGTAGCCACAACATTAAACAGGCTGAGGCGCACCGCCGTCAAAAACGGCATATCATTTGAAAAACTCAAATAAAGTGCCAAACAAAATGTAAAAACCAAAACACTGCGCAAAAAATATTTAATTTGTGTCATACGTAACTTATCGGCTTCACGGCGTTTGAGAAGCACAATATAAAATGTCAGCGGTAGTGCACCCGAAATCATAAAAACAGTCAAAACCATTTCAATCAAAGCACTGTTATAATACGCAACAGAGGCATTTTTTGTTGAAAAACCCGCCGTTGAAACCGCCGATAAGGCGTGATTGACGGCATCAAACCGTCCCATACCGCAAAAATAAAGTGCCAACGAACACAAAATTACCAAAGAAAGGTAGACACCGATAATCCATTTTGCCAAATCAACAAATTTCGGCATCAATTTATCGCCCGATTCGCTGCTTTCATGTGCAAACATCTGCATACCGCCGATTCCCAAAAACGGCAGCATGGCAACCGCAAAAATAACGATACCGACACCGCCCAAACCATTGAGCATCGAACGCCACAACAACACCGACCGCGGCAGAATTTCAACATTTTCCATCACGCTTGCGCCGGTTGCCGTCACGCCCGAGACGCTTTCAAAAAAGGCCGATGTCACATCAGGCACCGTTTCGCTTAAGATAAAAGGCAAAGCCGAAAAAACGGCCACCGACACCCAACAGGAAACCGTAATCAAATATCCCTGCCGCAGTGAAATACCGTTTATTTTTTGTTTGTTGGATAAAAACAACATCAATCCGATAAAAAGCGTCATCAGCATAGATGTCAAAAACGGCGACCAAGATTGAGCACTGTCATACAAATCAAGTCCGGCCGGAATAATCATACTCAGACCCAAAACCGAAAGCACAAAACCGTCAATCATCAAAACCGGTTGCCACATCTGCTTATTCCTTTACAGCGCAATATTTTCCGCCATATGTTCATCAACGAGCATTTGATTGATGTTCGTATCACCTTTAAAGCACAGTCCCGTTGCCACACCCTCTTTGGTATAGGCCACAATCAAACACTGCAACTTTTCCTCACCGATTATTTTGCGCAAATAATCCGTCACATCACGCACATCATATTTGATAGGATCCGTATAAATTCCGTACAAATACAAATATGTATCCTGCACATATAGTTCATTGGCACCGTAGAGTACGGCGTCTCCCTCAATTAACACAGGATTATCCAAATACGTCAAACCGAGATTTGCAACTTTTCTGTACAGCAGCGGCATTTCTTCATCTTCGGCTTCAAGCACCGGTTCTTCCGTTGCGGCCGGCTTTTCAATTTCTTGTACCGGCTCCGATACTTTTATTTCTTCAGATTGGGCAGGCTGTTCTTCTTCAATGGTCACAATCACCGCTTTAACAGGTTCTTCTAATTTTTCGGCCTCAGATGCAGCACTGTCTTCTTTTTGCACCTCAGACTCAATATTTTCGGCTGTTGGCGCATGCGGCAACGGCTGCTTGATTTCCCACACACGATATTTAATGGGCTCTGAAGGTTCTTCAATCACTCCGGCCACAACCGCATCCTCAACTTTTTTCGGCTCGGCGGGCTCATGATGTTTGACTTCCGGTTCAGCGTGACGCAACGCAATTTTTTTTGCAAATTTCTTGATTTTCACCCTCGCTTTTTCATGTCCCTCAACAGCCAACTGTACCGGTTGCGACACATTGTTCTGCTTAAAAGATTGCCCCGCAATAAAATATTCGATGGCATAAACCGCCAAAATCATCACCAATAATGCAACAATCGCAAGCAGGAGTTTAAAAGGATGGCAGATAAAATATTTCAAAATTAAAACGGCTTGGTGCTTAAAGCGTTTGCACAGTGTCTGAAAATGCGCTTTTATTTCTTTGAACGTAATCATTGTGCGCTCCCGTATTTTTGTTTTAATTCTTCCAGATGTTCCAGCGAAATGCGTTCAAAAAGCAGTTCGCCGACTTCAAAAGGCTCTCCGCCTTTAAGGAAAGTCAATTCTTTGGCAACATCAAAATCTTTCAATCCGCTGTGTTCATCAATTTTCAGGCCTAAACGCGCCATCATATTTTCGGCTGTTTGCGGCATAACGGGAAAACTCAAGAGTGCAAAAATGCGAATTAAATTAATACATACATTCAAAATAGCCCCCGCGCGCTCGGGATTTTCTTTAATCACCGTCCAAGGCTCAGATGCCGTAATATAATTGTTTCCCTCAACCCAAACGGCTCTGAGTTCCGTGAGCGCTTTTCTGAACTCCAGTTCTTTCATATACTTTAAATACAAATCAATATGTGTTTTAAGATTTGTCGTCAATTCTTTTTCCAGCGCTGTTTCCTCACTTGCTTTAGGCACGGCAGGCCCCAATTTTGAAGCCGTCATTTTCAAAACGCGTGAAACAAAGTTGCCCAAAACACCATTTAAGTCCTTGTTGATAACCCCAGCAAACAAATCAAACGTAAAACTCGAATCCGAACTTTCAGGCACGTTACTCATCAAAAAATAGCGCCAATAATCTGCCGGATATTCTATCACGGCATCACCTGCAAAAACGCCTCTGTTTTCCGATTTTGAAAACTTGCCGCCCTCATATGTTAAATAACTGAAGCCTTTCAAGTAATCCACTTTCTTAAAGTTCATCTTCGTGCCGAGCAATGTCGCCGGAAATGTGATAGAGTGGTAAGGCACGTTATCTTTGCCCATAAATTCAACATAGTAGACATCTTTGTCTTCAAACCACCAATCTTTCCAGTCACGCTCCGAGGGTTTTTCATCAGACCACTCTTTTGTGATACCGATATAGCCGATCGGTGCGTCAAACCAAACATAAAAAACCTTATCTTCATAGCCTTTTTTAGGCACGGGAAAACCCCACTTCAAATCACGCGTGATACAACGCGGCTGCAACCCCTCTTTGAGCCATTTTAAGGCAATTGAATATGCCACATCCGGCCAAAAGGCTTCTTTTGTTTTGAGCCAATCTTTCAATTCCGGTTCAATTTTAGGCAAATTCAAAAACAGATGTTTTGACTCTCTTATTTCCAGATTGGTCGAACCTGAAATCGCACTTTTCGGGTTAGTCAAATCCGTCGGTTCCAAAACTTTGGTGCAATTTTCGCACTGGTCGCCTCTTGCTTTTTCATAGCCGCAATAAGGGCAAGTTCCCGTGATATAGCGGTCAGCCAAAAACATTTGATCATCTATCGAATAAACCTGTTTGACCGAGCGTTCTTCGATAAAACCGTTTTTATCCAAGGCTTCAAAAATCTGGTATGTAATTTCTTTGTTTTGCTCGGATGATGTGCGGCCGAAACAATCAAACGAGAGGTTAAAATCTTTATAGGTTTTATAGTGACGTTCGTGGTTCATATCGCAATAACTTTTCACATCCATACCGGCTTTTAAGGCACCCACCTCGGATGTCGTACCGTGTTCATCCGTACCCACAATGTACAAAACATTTTCACCCATCATACGCATAAATCTTGCATACACATCAGACGTAATCAAACACCCGACCATATGCCCAAAATG
>JAGCTK010000120.1 GCA_017963715.1 Alphaproteobacteria bacterium
AAAATGAATCGCCTATCTTGGCTTTGGCGCGCCCGTCAACGACATCTTCGGACAAATCATAAACCTTACCGATATGATCCCCTGCCATATCATTTAAGTATTTATATTTTTCAACAACCGGTGTCCGGTTTAAGATTTTGGCATAGGCATACCAGCCGATGCCGGCAAAAACAGCCGAAATCAAGGCAAAAGAAACCAGTATTTCAATGGCGGATAATGTTATCAGGCTGACAACAACCCCCATAATAAATGCCGACAAGCCAAACCACAACAAATAAGTGCCGGGGATAAACAACTCTGCCAAAATCAGAAAAACACCGATGGCAAACCAGCTTAAATACCCCATTTGAGTGATCCATTCCATATTTCAGTCCTCTCTTATTTTGCTTTTTGGGGTTTATCCGAAATAATCTCTTTTGTAATTTCGGCAATACTGGCAAGCGATCCGGCCACATTGGTCGTATCGGTCGGCAACATCAACAGTTTTTGATTGGGTGAGTTGATGATTCCCTCCAAAGCCTGAATATATTTTTGCCCCAAGAAATAGTTTAGGGATTGCGGGTTACCTTTTGCAATTGCATCCGACAACGCTTTGGTGGCAAAGGCTTCGGCACCGGCCAAACGCTCTCTTGCTTCGGCTTCTCTGAAGGCTGCTTCTTTTTTGGCTTCCGCATCCAAAATAACGGATTGTTTTTCAGCTTCGGCGGCCAAAATCATAGATTGTTTTTCACCCTCGGCCTTTAAAATTTCGGACTGACGGACACCCTCGGCTTCCAAAATGGCAGCACGTTTATCACGCTCTGCCTTCATCTGACGAGCCATTGAATCAATCAAATCACGTGGGGGGGTAATGTCCTTGATTTCGACACGCGTCACCTTCACGCCCCACGGCACCGTTGCTTCATCCACCACAGACAGCAGTTTGTGGTTAATCGCGTCACGTTGAGACAACAACTCATCGATTTCCATTGAACCTAAAACCGTTCTGATGTTCGTCATAATCAGATTCAAAATCGCATTATTTAAATCTTTGACCTGATACGCCGCATTGGCCGCATTCTGAATTTGGAAAAACAAAACGCCGTCGACACGCACCATCGCGTTATCTTTTGTAATCACATCTTGCGACGGAACATCAAGCACCTGTTCCATACGGTTGATTTTGGCCCCGATTTTTTCAATAATCGGAATCACCAGGTGAAAACCGGGTTTTAACGTGCGTGTAAACCGGCCGAAACTTTCAATGGTATATTCATACCCTTGACGAACGATGACAACCGAACTCATCAACACGAAAAAGATTAAAAAAACAAGTATCACGGCAAAAGGCATATTCTTAGACTCCTAACAAAAGTTGAAACAATGGTTGTATTGTGCCATCATTTTGATTTTTTTTAAAGAGTAATTAAAACTTGCACACAGCCACATAAAAAGTGACTTTTTTATTAATGCGTTGCCACAATCAAAACAATTGCCGATACAAGCATCAATAAAGCCCATTTTTTATTCATCGGCATATACATTTTTTTGAATTTGATAAAATGAAGTTTTCTGTTAAACAGCATTAACCACAATAAAGACATATACACGATGGCTTCGACGTAGGCCGGATTTGCTGTATAAAACATCGCCATATTTTTAGATACCATGCTCATCGGCATCAAAATAAATATCCATGTTCCGATTAAATTTTGTTTGGCTGTCAAATCGGCAACATTTTCTCGGCGTTTAATATATAAAATAAGGTGAATGATACCGATGGTCAAACTTGTCACAAACACACGCCACCAACACAAACCGAAAGCCGAGTCTTCGGCATAATTCATAATTGTTTTGTTACACACCGAAACAATCGTGCTGACCAGTATAACAGGAATCAGCATAATAAAGGCCGCTTTGCTCAAACGTACGCGCTGATATTGCATCAAAGCATATACAATACCGCAAAGCGCCGCAATAATACACAGACTTCTGACGGGCGAAGACATATATTTGCGCAAAATCATCGGCTCGATAAAACACCACATTCCGAAGACAACCGCAACACTTAACGGCGTAATAGACGACACCGTTTCGGCACCATAACGCCGAGTTGTCTTAAGATATTGTAAATCATTATATGACACAAGCAACCCCTGCAAAATGGCAATCGCATAAAATTGCCATGCTCCGACAGGTTGATACACCGACAAAAAAGGCACCGCCAGCAAAGCAACGACGAAGCCTCTGTAAATCATAAAAACGGATGTGCTCAGACGAGTATTCTGATTGCACAAATAGTAAATGGCATTCACAATACTCGTTGTAATCGCAAACAAAACCCACATATTTTTTTGACAGGCCGAAAATTATTCCGTCAGATGTGGCATGGTCGCTTCGGCTTTGAGCGCAGCCGTAAAGTCTTTAAGGCTCATCACCTCTTGCTTTTCGGAACCCAAGCGACGAACCGTCACGGTTTTATCGTCACGCTCTTTGGCACCGACAACGGCAATGACCGGCACTTTGGCAAGTGAATGTTCACGCACTTTGTAGTTGATTTTTTCATTTCTCAAATCAGCTTATGCAGATAGACCGGCATTTTTTAATGTTTTGACAACGTCAAGAGCATAGTCATTAAATTCGCTGATAATCGGCGCGACCATTACCTGCAAAGGCGACAACCAAAGCGGCAACTTGCCGGCATGGTTTTCAATCAAAATGCCTAAAAAGCGCTCGATTGAGCCGAACAGCGCACGGTGCAACATCACAGGTCTGTGTTTTTCGCCGTCTTCGCCGATATACGAAATATCAAAGCGTTCCGGCAAGTTCATATCAACCTGAATCGTGCCGCATTGCCACTCGCGCCCGATGGCATCTTTCAAGATAAATTCCAATTTCGGACCATAAAAAGCGCCCTCACCCGGATTGATTTCATATTTGTAGCCGTGTGAAGTTAAGGCATTGGCAAGCGCGTTTTCGCACAAATCCCAAATTTCATCCGAACCGATACGATAAATGCTGTCAGGACGTGTCGAAAGATAAATTTTCACATCTTCAAAACCAAAGTCTTTATAAATATCAAAAATCAGCTTTAAAGTCGTGATGCACTCTTCTTCCATTTGTTCTAAAGTGCAGAAAATGTGCGCATCATCTTGTGTAAACTCACGCACACGCATCAACCCCATTAAAGCGCCGGATGCTTCATAACGATTAACTTTACCAAATTCTGCAATGCGGAGTGGCAAATCCCTGTATGACTTAATACCTTGCTTATAAACAAGCAAACATCCCGGACAGTTCATCGGCTTAATGCAGAACCATTTCTTGTCTTCGGTTTGGCCCGAATAGTTATGCGCACCGTATTTATCCCAGAGACCTGAAGTTTCCCACAAAACGCGATCCATCACGCGCGGTGTTGAAATTTCGACATAGCCGTTATTTTGCTGACGAGTTCTCATATATTCAATCAACTTGCGATAAATTTTATAACCCTTATCATGCCAAAAAACGGCACCAGGTGCATATTCCGGCTCAAAATGGAACAAATCCATCTCTTTGCCTAATTTTCTGTGATCACGTTTGGCCGCTTCTTCAAGCATATCCAAGTAGGCTGTCAAATCTTTTTTATCGGCCCAAGCCGTTGCATAAATACGTTGCAACATCTCGTTGTTTGAATCACCGCGCCAATAAGCACCTGCCACTTTCATCAATTTGAAAGCATCACCGACTTTGCCGGTCGAAGGCACGTGCGGTCCGCGGCACAAATCCGTAAAATCACCCTGGCGATAAAGCGAAATCACTTCGTCTTCCGGCAAATCGCGAATAATCTCGGCCTTATAATGTTCGCCCTTGTCTTCAAAAAACTTGATAGCCTCATTTCTCGGCAACACATAACGCTCGATTTTTTCATCACGTTTCACAATTTCGTGCATTTTGGTTTCGATTTTTTCAAAATCTTCAACCGTAAACGGCGTTTTGCGTGCAAAGTCATAATAAAAACCGTTGTCGATGGCGGGGCCGATGGTCACTTGTACGTCAGGCCAAAGTTCTTTGACCGCTTCGGCCATAATGTGCGAAGCGCTGTGACGCAAAATGTGCAAACCGTCTTTGTCTTTTGTGGTTATAATAGTGACTGTCGCATCTGTTGTGATAGGTGTTGATAAATCCTGTAATTTATCGTTTACTTTGACCGCCAACGCTGCTTTTGCAAGGCCGGCACTGATGGCTTGAGCGATGTCAATTCCTTTGACACCATCTGCCATATTCATGATGCTGCCGTCAGGCAATGTAATTTTAATCATTATTATAACCTCATTAAAATTTTTAATTGTTATTTGTTAATCCATATTTACCAATTCGTGGTAAACCGCAAGTGTTTTATCACACATAATTTGCTTTGTAAAGTTTTCTTTTACAAAATTGATGGCCGCTTCGCCGATTTTTTTGCGTTCGGCCTCGGGCAAATCAAGTGCCCATGTCAAGGCCTCAGCAAGGCTGTCCGCATCGCCTGCCTTAAAGTGTTTGCCGGTTATGCCGTCTTTGATATTTTCGAGCGATCCGCCGATATCGGACGCCACAACGATTCTGCCCATAGCCTCACCTTCGGCCGCGATTCGCCCGAATGCTTCCGGATCCAATGAGGCTGAAACCACAACATCCGAAACCATCATCAAGGCCGGCACATCGGTAATATGACGAATAAAAGCAAAACGCCCCGCCATACCTTTGCTTTCAATGGCCTCTTTGAGTTCGTTTGTATAATAGGTGCGCCCTTGGTCATCCCCGACAAACACGCAGAAAAAGTCTTTGTCTTGTATTTTTTCCAACGCATCAATCATCAAACGTTGTCCTTTCCAACGCGTCAAACGTCCGATGAGCAGAATAATCTTTTTATCTTCGGGCAAATGATATTCTTCCATCAGTTTAATCATGCGCTCGGCCGTCATTTTGGAAATATCAAAGTTGTCCATATTGACGCAGCGATAGACCAAACGAATTTTGCTTTCATCACAACCGTAATTTTTGATGATATGTTCTTTAATGTGGTTTGAAATCGCAATCACCAAGTCACCGTACGTCATCACGCGATTGTATCTTAATTTAAGCCATCTCGGTTTTAAGCCGTATGTGCCGTGAAAAGTGGTCAAAAACTTGGCCCCTGTTTTTTTGGCCGCCCAATACGCACTCCACGCCGGTGCGCGTGAACGTGCATGCACAATATTAATCCCATTCTCTTTGATGATTTTGACAAGCCTCTTATAGTTGAGCCACCATTTGAACGGATTCTTTGTTTTAAGCGGCAACGTAAAGTGTTTGACCTTCATACGATCCAACTGATAAGCCATACGTCCGCCCTCGGAAGCCACAAAGTTTTGAATGCCTTTTTTTTGCAGTTCGGATGCAATCTCGATGGTCCCTAATTCCACCCCGCCCTGATTGAGTTCCGGCAAAATTTGCAGCACAACCGGATTTTTTTCTTTATTTTTTGCCATTTTCTAATTATATTCCCTTTTAAGTTTTATTTTAATCAAGGATATCACCATGCAATCTCGCACATATGACACCCGATTTACGACAAATTTTGAGTATATTAACGCAGAACTGTCCGGTACGCAAAAATTTACGATACTTTATACACACGGTTTTTGCTCTGAACCGTGGGGACGCAAACCCGAAGAAGTCAAAAAGTGGTGTTTACAGCACAATATCCCGATGTATCGTTATGAGCTCGCCGGTCACGGCTCGGATATTGCGCGTTTTGAAGAAACGGACATCAATATATATAAGGCTCAAATTTTAGAAATTATCGACAAATACATCAAAGGCGACATTGTTGTTGTCGGCTCATCCTTGGGCGGCTGGCTCTCGCTTTTGGCCGCTGTCAACAGACCAACGCGCATCAAAGGTGTGATTGGTCTTGCCGCCGCACCGGATTTTACCATCGATCATGTGAAAGACATCACGCCCGCACAAAGAGAAGAAATGGAAAAATTCGGCAAAATTACATATCCGGGGCAAAATATCACTTTTACCGTGACAAAACGCCTCATTGACAGCGGAAATGATAATCTGCTTTTAGATAAAGACATCATCCCGATTGAATGTCCCGTTGTTTTAATTCAGGGTATGAAAGACAGTTCGGTTGATTGGCACAAAGCGCTTCAAATTGCATCGAAGGTGCAAACACAAAATGTGATTGTCAAAATTCTTAAAAACGCCAATCATCGTCTCAATGAAGATGCGGACGCCAAAGAGATTTTATCTGCGCTCGACACATTTTTATAACGCGCATGACGCATAGCCTTTTTTTTTGAACCACGACAATCTGAATTTTGCATTGTCGGGGTTTATTTTTGATGATTGAGCCTTATATCATCATCGGGAGGGATAAAATGTCAGAATATGTTGCAAAGCTGATTATCATCGGATCGGGGCCTGCCGGATACAGCGCCGGTATTTATGCGGCACGCGCCGGCTTAGAGCCGATTATCATTTCGGGGTTTGAAATCGGCGGACAACTCACCATGACGGCCAGTGTCGAAAACTTTCCGGGTTTTATTGAGCCCGTTTCGGGCACTGACCTGATGGAAAAAATGCGCACACAGGCCTTAAACTTCGGTGTTCAAATCATCAATGACAGAGTGACTGAGGTCGATTTATCCGCACGTCCGTTTGTTTTGAGCACCGAAAACGGCAACTGCTGTAAAACGCAAAGTTTGATTGTTGCCACCGGCGCTTCGGCCAAATGGCTCAACATCAAAACCGAAAAACAATATATCGGAAAAGGCATCTCAACCTGCGCGACCTGCGACGGTTTTTTTTATAAAAATCAACCGGTTGCCATTGTGGGCGGCGGCAATTCGGCCGCGATTGAGGCGTTGTATCTGACAAGGTTTGCAGGCAAAGTTTACCTGATACATCGTCGCGATGCGTTGCGTGCCGATTCGATTTTGCAACAACGACTTCTTCAAAATCCGAAAATCGAGATTGTATGGAACAGTGTGATTGAAGAATTTATCGGCGGTCAAAATATCACGGGCATCAAAATCAAAAATGTCTTAACCGATGAACGCAAAACGCTTGATATTTCGGGTGTATTTTTGGCCATCGGACACACACCGAACACCGAATTGTTCAAAAAATATCTCACCTTAGACGATGACGGCTATATTCTCACCAAGCCCAAAAGCACGGCAACCAATATCGAAGGTGTTTTTGCCGCGGGTGATGTGCAGGACAATGCTTTTCGACAGGCCGTGATTGCCGTCGGCTCGGGGGCGATGGCCGCGATTGAAGCCGGACGTTTTTTGGCCGCACAGGACAATTAAGGCTATTTTATTTGTATCTGATTCTAAAGTTGACGGTTTCCGTGCCGGC
>JAGCTK010000121.1 GCA_017963715.1 Alphaproteobacteria bacterium
GATTTACCGACCTATTTAAGAGAATATTTTCTCTAAAAAACAACCGATAAAAATAAAAAAAAGCCTGTCTCTCAAGACAGGCTTTGCTCTTCTTGTGAAGTTGCGATGATTACTCACGCTTGGGCGGTGCTGCAAGTTCCTCACCGAAACACCTGATCGGGATGCAATGTGCATCATCACAGGTCCTGTCGGCAAGTGCAAACTGTGCCTGGCCATAGGTAAAGCAACGAGTCAATATTGTCCGCGTGCCATCATCATAGTTGAAGGCCATACCGGAGTTTCCGTCGCGCACTTCGTCAAACCGCTTACTCGGCACTTCATTTCCCGTTTTGAGAGAAATGCGTTTTCCGTCTTTTTCAACGCAAGGTATGACGGCCCAAATATTGGGATGAGCATACTGCGTGAGGTCTATACGTCTGACGCCGGTCACTTGATGGGGCGCACGATGACGAACGACAACGACCACTTTCTCATTTTTCTCAAACTTTCTCATAATTGTATTGTTTTAGTGAATAATAGTCATATCCTTAAATATCTGTCGCAGAGTTTAGCCGAAAAATAAAAGTTTGTCAAGAATTTTTTTCGCAAAATTTAAAAAATCTTGTCAACAACACTCTCGGCGGGGTTTAAATTTTGTCGCCACACTTTTATAATGGCGCAAACAAGAGGACATTGATGACACAAATCGCCAAAATATTGCTGACCTTACCATTGAACGACGCTTTTGATTATGAAGCGCCGGAGGATGTGCATATCGGTGATATCGTCAAAGTTCCTTTCGGCAAAAAAACAGAACTCGGCCTTGTTTGGGCAACCGGTCAAAAGACAACTTTAGCGCCCAAAAAATTAAAATCCGTGATACAGGTTTTCCCACATCCGCTCAAACCGACACTGATTGAATTTATCAAATGGGTGGCAAGTTACAATTTGGCGCCTTTAGGCCTTGTGCTAAAAATGGTTTTATGCGCCAAAGATATATTTAACACCTCGGATGTTCCGCCGCGTTTTCGTTTGACCGGCAAAACCCTCGCCGAAGCCAAACTCAAAAATTCAGATGCCAGATGGCACGTGATTGATCTGTTAAAACATGCACCTTATACCAAGGCCGAAATTATGGCTGGCACGGGTGTATCGCAAAGTGTCATTAAAACCTTAACGGAGGCCGGCATTATCGAGCCGTTTGCCGCACCCAAGGCTCTAAAAAGCACCCAAACTTTTGATTTTGAAAAAGGCAAAATCATCTTAAATGACGAGCAGCAGGCCGCGGCAGATTTTTTATCATCCAAACAAACTAAAGGCTTCCAGGTCACATTATTGGACGGCGTGACAGGCTCCGGCAAAACAGAGGTTTATCTTGAGGCCGCCATCAGCGCACTCAAACAAAATAAGCAGGTTTTGATTTTGGTGCCCGAAATTGCCTTAAGCACACAATGGCTCAAGCGCTTTGAAAACAGATTCGGCGTCAAACCGTACGAGTGGCACAGCGCTTTAACCTTATCTGAGCGTCGCAAAACATGGCAGGCCGTCATTGAAAACCGAGCCAAAATTTTGGTTGGTGCGCGCAGTGCGCTGTTTTTGCCCTTTGCCGATTTGAGTTTAATCATCGTGGACGAAAGTCATGATCCGACATTCAAACAGGAAGATATGGTCAATTATCAGGCGCGCGATATGGCGGTTGTTCGTGCCAAATGCGAAAATATTCCGCTTATTTTATCAACGGCCACGCCCGATTTGGAAACTATTGTCAATGTTGAGACCGGAAAATACGATACGGTATGCCTCAAAAGTCGTTATGCTTGCGCTTTGATGCCCGACATTAAAATTATTGACCTTAAAAAAGACAAACCGCAAAAAGGCGATTGGGGCACATCATGGCTGTCACCGCCGCTCATAGAAGCCCTCCGGCAAAATTTAGACAAAGGTGAACAATCAATGCTTTTCTTAAACCGCCGCGGTTTTGCACCTCTGATGATTTGCCGCGATTGCGGTCACAGACTCCAATGCCCAAACTGCAGCGCGTGGCTCACCGAACATCGCAGCATCGGCAAACTCATTTGTCACCATTGCGGTTACAATGTCGTAATACCGAGCGCGTGCCCCGAATGCGGCTCTCAAGACGGTTTGACGGCTTGCGGCCCCGGGGTTGAACGGATTGCACACGAGGTCAAAGCCCGTTTTCCTCAAGCCAAAACAGAAATCATTTCAAGCGATACGGCCACGTCTCTTTCGGCCATTTCCGATGTGATTGCCCGCATGCAAAACAGGCAAATTGACATTTTAATCGGCACACAGATTTTGGCCAAAGGTCACCATTTTCCGCTTTTAACACTTGTCGGAATCGTTGATGCCGATTTGGGCCTGATGGGCAGTGATTTACGCGCGCAAGAACAAACGTTTCAACTTTTATCTCAAGTATCCGGACGCGCCGGCCGAGGCGATAAAAAAGGCGATGTTTATCTGCAAACCTTATACCCCGACAACAAAGTCTTAAACGCCATTGTTCATCAAGACCGAAGTGCATTTTTAGAGCAGGAACAAACCACAAGACAAATGCTCTTTTTGCCGCCGTTCGGCAAACTGGCGGCTGTCATCGTCTCATCTTCGAGTGAAGATGCGGCACAAAAGGCAGCCTATCTGCTTGCAAAACATGCACCTCATATGTCAGGCGTTACCCTGCTCGGCCCGGCACCTGCCCCCATATATATGTTGCGGTCAAAATTCAGATACCGCTTGCTTTTGAAAACATTAAAGACTATAAATATACAAAGTGTCATTAAAACATGGCTTCACGGCCTTGATTTTGCATCCAATGTCAAGGTTGAAGTCGATATTGACCCTTATTCGTTTATGTAAAAAAGGTAACAAAATATGCCAAAGCCTTCGACCGTCAAAATTTCAGAAACCTACGCGAACGCCCTTTTGAAAGCGGCGATGGACGGGGGCGTGCTTAAAAATGTCGCAAAAGATATGTCGCGGCTTATAGAAACGCCGAATTTATCTTTGCTCTCATCACCGTTTTTACCACAGCAAAAGCAAGACGAAGTTTTGCACCTGCTCGCTCAAAAATGCGGCTTAAACGAGATAACCGTTTCTTTTTTGCGTCTTTTAATCAATGATAAGGTTCTCAAATATTTTCAAGACATCGCCAAGTCGTTTGATAACAAATATTCGGCTTTAAGCGGTATCACCGATGTCATTGTCGAAACCGTTCAACCCTTAAGTGATAAGCAATCGCAAAAACTCAAAGACGGGCTTGAAAAAAAACTCAAAAAAGAGGTGCGTCTTCAATACCGATTAAACGAAAATTTACTCGGTGGGCTTATTTTATATGTCGGATCGACGCAAATTGACGATTCGATTTCAAGCAAAGTTAACACAATCGCAAAAATGATGAAAGGCTTTTAGAACATGTCAGTCAAAGCAAATGAAATATCATCGCTGTTAAAAGAAAAAATCGAAAATTATGACGCTAAAGTTGACTTAAATGAAGTCGGCCGCGTTTTAAGCGTCGGTGACGGTATCGCGCAAATTTACGGCCTTGACAATGTGCAAGAAAACGAAATGGTCGAATTTGACAGCGGTCTCAAAGGCATGGCCTTAAATTTGGAAGAAAATATCGTGGCCGTCGTTATTTTCGGCGATGATGAAAACATTAAAGAAGGCGATATGGTCAAGCGCACGGGCAAAATCGTCAGCGTTCCCGTCGGCAAAGAATTGTTGGGCCGTGTGGTCAATGCTTTGGGTGAGCCGATTGACGGCAAGGGCAAAATTGAGGCCAAACAATTTTCCAATGCCGACATCAAAGCCCCCGGCATTATCGAACGTACCAGTGTGTTTGAGCCTGTCCAAACAGGTCTTAAAATCATCGATTCGCTGACACCGATCGGCCGTGGCCAACGTGAACTCATTATCGGTGACAGACAAACGGGCAAAACATCCATCATTTTAGATACGATTATCAATCAAAAACATATCAACGAGGCCGCTCAATCCGAAAAAGAAAAACTTTATTGTATTTATGTTTCCATTGGGCAAAAACGCTCCACCGTTGCACAAGTTGTCAAAACCTTAAAAGACTACGGTGCCATGGATTATACAATCGTCGTGGCGGCCACTGCTTCGGAAGCCGCGCCTTTACAATATATCGCGCCTTATGCCGGTTGCGCAATGGGCGAATTTTTCCGCGACAACGGCATGCACGCCATTATCTTTTATGATGATTTATCCAAACAAGCCGTGGCTTATCGTCAAATGTCGCTCCTCATTCGTCGTCCGCCGGGGCGCGAAGCCTATCCGGGCGATGTGTTTTATCTGCACTCACGCCTGCTCGAGCGTGCGGCAAAACTCAGTGACGAGCATGGCGGCGGCTCATTAACAGCCATACCTGTCATTGAAACGCAGGCCGGCGATGTTTCCGCCTATATTCCAACCAATGTTATTTCAATCACCGACGGCCAAATCTTTTTGGAAAACAGTTTGTTCTATCAGGGCATCCGGCCGGCCGTCAATGTTGGTATTTCGGTCAGCCGTGTGGGCTCGGCTGCACAGATTAAAGCAATGAAACAGGTCTCCGGCACGATGAAACTTGACTTAGCACAATATCGTGAGATGGCCTCGTTTGCACAGTTCTCGTCCGATTTGGACACCGCCACCAAAAAGATGCTTAACCGCGGCGCACATTTGACCGAACTTTTGAAGCAGCCCGTTTATCATCCGATGCCTGTCGAAGACGAGGTGATTTCGATTTTTGCCGGCGTCAACGGGTATCTCGACAATATCGCGCTCAAAGATGTCAAAACTTTTGAAGCCAAGGCTCTTGAACAACTCAAACTTCAAAATCCGGAATTGATTTCCGCTTTAAGACAACAAAAAACCTTAACGGATGACATCGTTGCGGCCTTAAAAGCCTTCTTTGATGCCTTTTCGGCAAATTTCAACGCAAAGGAGAAGGCGGCTTAGATGGCTGGATTAAAAGAATTACGCACGCACTTAAGCGCCGTCAAATCCACCCAAAAAATGACGACGGCGATGAAACTTGTCGCCGCGGCCAAACTCAAAAAAGCCACATCGGCCATCGAAACCAACAAGCCCTATGCTATGCTCATCGAGCATGCGGTCGCACGCGTTTTGCTTGAATATCAAAAAGAAAAAATCAAAAATCCGAAAGTGCGCCACATTTTGCCTGCCGTTTTTCAAACAAAACCAAACCCAAAAAATTATCTTTTGATTGTTTTTTCTTCCGAACGCGGTTTATGCGGCAGTTACAATCAAAACGTGGCCAAAGCGGCTGCACGGCGTTTGCGTGACTTAATCGGTCAAGGCAAATCCGTCAGCCTTGTTTGCTACGGCAAAAAGGCCTATGACATCCTCAAAAAAAATCACAAAGACAAAATTATTTTTCACGAACCCTCCTTTGCAAGCGGCGGCATTTTTTATGATGAAGCCGTTCAGATGTTTGACAAACTCAAAGCCTTTATTTCAGACGGTCATACCGATGTGTGCGAAATTGTTTGCAGCCACTCATTGAGTGCCCTTCATGCCGACATTTCGAGTATTCAGGTTTTTCCGCTCTTAAAAGAAGACATTGTCGTTGATGATGGTTTAGACCACGTCGGCAGTGCTTATTTTGACTATAAAGACTCTCAAGAAGACATCTTGCAAAAGGCCTCCGAAAAATTGGTTTTCAACCGTATTTTTGAGGCAATGTTAAGCGCTCAGGTGGCTGAACAGAGCGCGCGTATGGCTGCCATGGAAAATGCAACCGACAACGCTAAAAAAATGATAGAAGAATTGACCCTCAAATATAATACGCTTCGTCAATCCGCCATCACGACCGAGTTGACCGAAATCATTTCGGGTGCCGAAGCGATTTAAAGAAAGGATACATTATGAAAGAACCGAATTTGTTTGAAAATCTCACTAAAAAACAGGCCATCAATCCCAACGGCAAAATTGTGCAGGTTTTGGGTGCCGTGGTTGATGTCAAATTTGAAGACACCAGTGTATTGCCTCCTATTTTGACGGCACTTACATGTGATAACAACGGCAAACAATTGGTTTTGGAGGTGGCCGCACACATTGGTGATAATACCGTTAAAACAATCGCAATGGATTCGACCGACGGTTTAAGCCGCGGTTTAGAAGTTGTCAACACGGGCGAGCCGATCAAAGTTCCGGTCGGGCCGGAACTCTTGGGCCGCATCATCAATGTCACGGGCGAGCCGATTGACAACCGCGGTGCGATTAAAGCCAAAATCTACAACCCCATTCACCGTGATGCACCGTCATTTGTCGAGCAATCGACTAAGACGGAACTGATGATGACGGGTATCAAGGTTATCGACTTGTTAGAGCCTTACGTTAAGGGTGGAAAAATCGGTCTTTTCGGCGGCGCGGGTGTCGGCAAAACCGTTCTCATACAAGAACTCATTCATAATGTGGCTTTGGGTGCCGGCGGTTATTCGGTTTTTGCCGGCGTCGGTGAGCGCACGCGTGAAGGCAACGATTTGTATCATGAGATGATTTCATCCGGCATTATTGATTTGGAAGGTTCCAATTCAAAAACCGTTCTTGTTTACGGCCAAATGAACGAGCCGCCGGGAGCACGTGCCAGAGTTGCCTTAACCGGTTTAACACAGGCCGAATATTTCCGCGATGTTGCACATCAGGATGTGCTCTTGTTTATTGA
>JAGCTK010000122.1 GCA_017963715.1 Alphaproteobacteria bacterium
CTTTTAACACCCCGCCGTTTTTGACGGCACGCGGTTTTAAGGATGCTGTCACCTTTGGGCTCAACACGGGGCGTATGCTGTCTGTTCTGCTCCTTGGAATGGCAAGCATATATTCACCGCTGCAGGCGATACATCCGCACATTTTCTCATTCAACCCGTTTTCATTAACCGAATTCACCCAATACCAACCGGTATACTTGCTGTCACCGGATTTGTTATCAAAGATTTGGCAGCCGCCCAACAAAAGTGCCAAATCCGAAAGCGATGCTTTGCGCAAATCATCATCTTTCATCACATCAAGCGCATTTTCACCACACACTTGATCCTTCGTTAACAATGTAACTTCCATTTTTTTACTTTCCTGCTGAATTCATCATAATCGTCGTGATGCTATCACGAACGCATGATTTTATCAATATATATATTTTTTAATCGACAGGCTCAATATGCCAAATCTTTTTGGCATATTCCATCACTGCCCGATCAGACGAAAAATAACCGATTCGCGCAACATTTAAAATCGCTTTTTCAAACCACAATTCTTTGTTTTGATAATCATCCGTTGCGCGGTGAACCGTGTTGTTAAAGTCCTCCAAATCAGCCAACACAAAGAAAAAGTCGTTTGTCAGCAAGTTTTCATAAATCGGCTTAAAAATCAACGCATGATCTTTTTGGCAGAATGTATCCGAGTTAAGCGAATTGACGATTCGCTTGATATAATTTGATTTTTCGTAAAACTCGCGTGAAGTATACGTCGGGCGCATGGCACGAATTTGCTCGTCTTTAAGGCCGAACAAATAAAAATTGTCTTCGCCGACCTGTTCTCTGATTTCAATATTGGCGCCATCATATGTGCCGATGGTCAATGCACCGTTTAAGGCAAACTTCATATTGCCCGTGCCGGATGCTTCAAACCCCGCGGTCGAAATTTGCAAACTCACATCGGCAGCCGGTATCATCTTTTCGGCAAGCGACACTTTATAATCAGGTACAAACACAACTTTTAAGGCGTTGCCCACGAGCGGATCATGATTGACCACATCCGCCACGTTATTAATCAGTTTAATAATCAATTTAGCAAAGGTATAAGACGGTGCTGCTTTGCCGGCAAAAATATATGTCTTTTTGACCGTCGGCCGTATGTTGTCTTTGACAATCGCAAAATAATCGCCGATCACCTGCAAAATCGTCAACAGTTGCCGTTTATATTCGTGGATTCTTTTGGCGTGGATAAAATACATGCTGTCCGAATCAATGATTTCGCCCGTTGTCTTAAAGATTTCAAAAGCCAAACGCTCTTTGTTATGCTTTTTAATCTCGGCAAATTCATGCACAAAATCCGGATTTTTGGCCTCAGGCTCCAATTTGCGCAGAGCATCCAAATCTGTCGTCCATATTTTGCCGATTTTCGAAGTGATTAAATCGGATAAGGCCGTATTTGCATGCAACAACCACCGACGCGGCGTGATGCCGTTCGTGATATTGATAAATTTTTGCGGAAACAGCGCATAAAATTCAGGCACCAATTCGGTTTTAATCAGTTCGGTATGCAATTTTGCCACACCGTTGACCGAAAACGAGCCGACAATTGAGAGATTCGCCATACGAATCATTTGGCTGTCATCCTCACCGGAGACAATCGAAACTTTACTCAGTTTTTCTTCATCATCACCAAATTTTTCACGCGCAAATTCCATAAACCGACGGTTGATTTCGTAGATAATCTGCAAGTGCCGCGGCAACAAGCGCTTCATAATACGAGCCGGCCATTTTTCAAGTGCTTCCGGCAATAAAGTGTGGTTGGTGTAGGCAAAAATTTTGGTCGTCACATCCCATGCATCATCCCATTCAAGCCCGTATTGGTCCATCAACAACCGCATCATCTCGGGGATGGCAAGCGCCGGGTGCGTGTCATTGAGTTGGATACATACATATTCGGGCATCAAATGAAAATCGTTGCTCTTTTCCAAAAACCGACGAATAATATCTTGCACGGCGCACGACACAAAGAAATATTGTTGCATCAAACGTAGCGTCCGGCCTTGTTCGATATTGTCCGACGGGTACAACACCTTCGATATCGTTTCACTTTGGATTTTATCTTTCACGGCCTCGATATAACCGCCTTCGTTAAATATTTTGATATCAAGTTCATCGTCGGTTTTGGCCGAAAACAGTCTCAAATAGTTGACGGATTTTCCATCATAACCCACAATCGGAAAATCATAAGGCACACCATAAACCGTGTTTGTATCCACCCACGAAAAATAGGTGCGTCCGTTCATCCCGTGATAACTTTCAACCCGTCCGAAAATCGGAATCCTAAGTGTTCTGTCATGACGTGGAAATTGCCACGGCGATTCTTCACAAAGCCACGTATCCGTTTGTTCAACCTGCCAACCGTTGTCAAATTTTTGCTTAAACAAACCGTACTGATAGTTGATACCATAACCAAACCCCGGCAAACCGAGCGAGGCCATCGAATCAAGATAGCAAGCAGCCAAGCGCCCCAAACCGCCGTTGCCGAGTGCCGGATCATATTCGGCATCATAAATATCATTCATCGACAAGTTGGGCATACCCTCAATTTTGATATCTTGAATCAGTTTAAACAAATCCAAGTTATGCAAATTGTTTTCAAGCGAACGACCGAGCAAATATTCAATTGACAGATAATACACGCGTTTGGCACCCACCTCATTATAGCGCGAGATGGTGCGATACATATTATCAAGTGCAAATTCTCTAACCGCCAAGGATATCGCCTGCAGCGTTTCTTCTTTGGTCAGTTCCATCGGACGCTTGCCGATAAAATACTTGATATAATGTTCAATTGACAGTTTCAGCCGTGCTTTATCAATCTCATTAATACCTTTTTTATCTTCGTTTTTCAATGCCGTACTCCTTGATGTTTTCTCTAATATAGTCACGATTTTATTTAAAGTCAGCAAAAACTTATGCTTCTGTTCACAAGCAATTTTACCGTTATACCATTAAAAAAGCCGGGAATTTGTTTGACCCGGCATGAAGAAAAAAATGTAAAATAAGTATAATCAAAGCCGTCTGACCGTTTAGACTTTCTTGTGTATCGAACCGCTTCTCAAAAGGTGGGTGCCATATTCACGGACCACGATCCGTCAAGGGACAGCTCCCGATATATAATAATGTTGGTTCGGATAACTAAGCGGTTAATCGCATCAGACAGCCTCATCCTTTACAACTTTATCATAGCATATTTAAAAGGTGTTTGCAAGCACTTTTATCTCATCGGATATTTCACGCACCAATGCGGCCATATCCGCATCAACGGCCGACAAATCAATATGTTGTCCCGATTCTTTTTCAACTTCGACAATCTTTTCAACCGGCACCTCAACCACTTTTTCAACGATTTTTTCAACCGGCACTTCGACGACCTTTTCAACCACCTTCTCGACCGGCACTTCGACCACTTTTTCAACTTCGACAATTTTCTCGACCGGCACTTCGACAACCTTCTCGACGATTTTTTCAACCGGCACCTCAACGATTTTTTCCACCGTTTCCACACGCGCCGGCGCACCGCCGGAATTGCCGGCATCTTCCAACTCGTCTGCAATTAAAAGCGCCACCATCACAAGTAATTGATTTTCATTGATATGGTTGTTTGAACGTGTCAGCATAGATGCCTTTTCGTTCAACTTCGAAGCCAATCGCATAATGTGTGCTTCTTGGCCGTCACCGCAGGCAATACCGTATTCCCTGCCGTTAATTTCAATTGTTACCTGAGCCATTGTCTTCTAACACCTCATTTACTTTTCCCACGCAGGCACTGATTTTTTGTTCGGCACGTGCAATGGTTTGCTTTAAGCGATTGATATCATCGTCTTTGCGCATCATATCCTGCCGATACAGTTCTTTTTTGGTATCCCATACTTCTTTTAAGGCTTGTACGTTTTTTTTCAAATCCGTCAAAGCGTTGCGTGTTAAATTAAAATCATCATTTGTCATAAATTTTGCTTTCTTTTTTTACAAAATCCTTTATGCTGTATTTTACAATAAATTTATCCATTGACAAGAAACAAAAAAAGATTATGCAAAAGTTTATTCTCCATATCACGACTCAAAATTTTGATTTCATCAAAGATAATCGCTTTGAATGCTTTATACTCGCCCACGATTTAAGCCTCGATTTTAAGCAAAAATTTGTGCAAAAAGTCAAAGAAGCCGGCAAAACCGTTTTGGGTGAGTCTGCACAAGATTGCCTCACCTACGCGCTTGACGGCGTGCTGATTGACCTTACAAAATCAGATCATATCGCTCAAGATTACACTTCCGCCACCCAAGGCCTCAAAGGCAAATTTATCGGCGTCATTTCGCGCAACCGTCGCCACGAAGCGATGCTTATCAGCGAATGCGAGCCCGATTTTATTGTGTTTAAGGTTTGGACAGACGGCAAAGAAAAATTGCAAGACCTCACAGCGTGGTACGCCGAACTCTTTTTGATACAGTCGGCCATTATGCCGATGGAATCATTAGACTATCGGCAATTTACATCCGATTTTGTAATTTTAGATGATTCGACTTTTTTAAAGCCCGACTTTTATTGATCCAAAAACGAGCGCAACCGACGCGAACGACTTGGATGTTTGAGTTTTCGAAGTGCTTTGGCTTCAATCTGACGAATACGTTCACGCGTCACATTAAATTGTTGCCCGACTTCTTCTAAAGTATGATCCGTGTTCATCCCGATACCGAAACGCATTCTCAAAACACGTTCTTCACGCGGCGTCAACGATGACAAAATCTTCGTACAGGTTTCTCTCAAATTGGCATGTATAGCCGAATCTAAAGGCTGCAATGCGCTTTCATCCGCAATAAAATCGCCCAAAGACGAATCTTCTTCATCACCGACCGGCGATTCCAAACTGACCGGCTCTTTGGCAATTTTCATCACTTTGCGGATTTTTTCAAGTGGCATCGACAAGCGCTTAGCCAACTCCTCCGGCACAGGCTCATGCCCTGTTTCGAGCAGCATTTGACGTGATGTCCGCACCAATTTATTGATGGTCTCAATCATGTGTACAGGAATTCTGATTGTACGTGCCTGATCGGCAATCGAACGCGTAATGGCCTGTCTGATCCACCATGTCGCATAGGTCGAAAACTTATAGCCGCGACGATATTCAAACTTATCAACCGCCTTCATCAAACCGATATTGCCCTCTTGGATTAAATCCAAAAATTGCATACCGCGGTTGGTATATTTTTTGGCAATCGAAATCACAAGTCTTAAGTTGGCCTCAATCATTTCTTTTTTGGCGCGATCCGCCTCACGTTCGCCGTGTTTAATGGTCTCAACCATTTTGCGATATTCGCTGATGGGCAGTCCGCATTCTTCCGACATCTGCATAATACCCGTGCGAAGTTGCTTAACTTCCTCACCGTATTTTTCCAAAAACAGCGCCCAATGTTTGTCCTTTTTCGTCTTGAGTTTATCCAGCCAATGCGGATCAAGTTCCGATTTTTGATAGGTGGCTAAAAAGTCTTCACGGTTGATTTTGGCGGCCAACGCACAACGCATCAACTTACCTTCCAATCCCATCAAGCGTTTGTTGGTCTCATTTAATTGCTCGACCAATTGCTCGATACGCGACGTATTGAGGTGGATAGAACTCATCAACTCAATCAAATCTTTTTTAACAGCCAAATATTTCTTTTCAATCGCCGATGAAATTTTGCGACCTGACATCATCGCACTCATACGTTGTGTCTGGATTTTTTTCAAATCATCGTAATAACTTGAAATTTTGTTTAATATATCCAAAACAGGCTCTAACAACGTGGTTTCCATCATCGCCACGGATGTATTCGGACGGCTCACATTGCCATCATCATCCACCGAATCACCCAACTCGGACGAGGCGTCCTGCTGATCTTCCAAAGCATCATCCTGCGTGTCGCTTTCGTCTTCATCTTCTTCAACCACATCATCGCCGTCAAGGTCCATATCGGCTTCCAAACCGTCGGCCAATTCGTCTAAATTTTTGGTTTCCAGTTCTTTTGTGACTTTTTCTAAATCATCGACATTTTCATCATCGTCATACGAAATGGCTTCACTGTCATCGCCGTACATCATCTCTAAGTCGACGACATCACGCAGTTGCATTGTGCCGGCATTAAGTTCATCTCGCCAAGAGGCAATGGCCTTTAAGGTCATCGGGCTTTCGCACAAACCGCTGATCATCACGGTATTGCCGGCTTCAATACGCTTGGCAATAGCGATTTCGCCCTCACGTGACAACAATTCCACCGCGCCCATCTCGCGCAGATACATCCTGACCGGGTCATCCGAACGGCTGAGTTCTTTTTCATCAAAGTTGCCGCTTTCATCTATATCGGCATCTTCGTCGGATTTAATGACATCACCGTCAAAGTCATCCACGTCGGTTTCAGAAATCAAACTGATTCCCAAATCCGAAATGCTTGACATAATGTCTTCGATTTTTTCCGAGGTTTCTTTTTCAGACGGCAAAGTTTTATTGAGTTCTTCCACCGTGATATAACCGGTATTCTTGCCTTTTTCAATCAAAACCTTGAGCGCATGGCCCAATGTGTCAAGCAACGGCGAATCCGCGTTTAAATCCTGATTATCTTTTTCAGACATAACGTTCCTTAAGTAAACGAAAAGAGAGATTTATCATCTCCGTAAATTGCTAGCGATGATATTTTTAATACTGTTTTTTTTAAAGTCAAGCAAAAGATATTAAAAAGCAGATATTTTTATCGTTAATCTGCCTTTTTCTCCGATGTCGCGCTGATTTTCTTAACACAGATAATTTGCAGCGCAATCATCAAAAGGAAAAATGCCAACATCGAAATTTTGACGCCCGCAAAGGATAAAACGCTTGACAGCAAATACACGCTGATAAACAAAACCGTATTTAAGCGCATCTTTGTTTTGAACAAAAGTTCGGTTTTGTTCAAGGTGCAGGCAAAACCCGTGCAAAAAGCATAAAACAACACGAGCAGTATAAAAATCGCAAAATTCAAAAACGGGCCGATAATTGCCACGCTTAAAGCCAACCAGTCAATCAACTTATTCAAAACCGGCGTATAATCTTGTTTTTCAAGCACAAAATTGCCCTTGAGGCTCTGACGACGGATATCGTCTTTGTTGATGGTATAAATATATGAGCGTGTGATGGTAATACCGTTACGCACATCTTCCTGTTCCAAAAAATCTTTGGTTGTATCCAAAATAAGCCAAATTTTTTCATCACCCAATTGATAGGCATGTGTTTTGATTGTCTCTTCAGGTACAACAACTTTCCCGTTCTGAACTCTAATCGGGCAAAATTCATCCACCGCCTGTTGCACATACGGTACCGCCTTGGGTAATATCGTTTTAACATTAAAAGCCGAATAAAAAGCCACAAAAGCCGAAAAAATCAACACGACGAGCGCACCGCTTCCACGGCCGTTTTTAATATACCAAGCAATTTTTTGCATCTTACAAATATCCTTTTTTTCTAAACCGTTTACGCTATATATAATTCAAAATAATTCGTTTGTGAAGTAAAAAAATCTCGGCGACATAATTTGTCATATATTGTGTGTTCAAAACGCAGATTTGTATTTACAAAACCGCCAAATTCCCTTAGTGTTTTTGATAATATATAACATTATATTTAAGGTTAAACATCATGTCTGAAATTCATCCCTCAAGTGTTGTCGAAAAAGGCGCACAAATTGCCGAAAATGTTCAAATCGGCCCGTTTTGTTTTATCAGTTCCAAAGCCAAAATCGGCAAAAACGTCAAATTGATTTCGCACGTTACCGTCTATGGCGATACCACCATCGGTGATGATACCGTCGTTTTTCCGGGTGCTTGTTTGGGAACCGGTCCGCAAGATCACGGCAATGAATTTCAAGAAGGTGCCAAACTTGTGATCGGCAAACGCAATGTGATCCGCGAAAATGTCACCATGCACGCCGGCACCCCGAAAGGGCAAAACCCGATTAAAGGTGAAGAACCTCAAAAATTGATTACGATTGTCGGTGATGACGGCATGTTTATGGCCGGTTCGCATGTTGCACACGATTGCGTGGTCGGCAACAATGTGATTATGACAAACAACGCTGTCATCGGCGGCCATGTACGTATCGGTGACGGCGCCATTTTGGGCGGCAACTGCGCCGTACATCAATTCTGCCGCATCGGCCGCAAAGCGATGATCGGCGGTTTGTCGGGTGTAACACGTGATGTGATACCGTTCGGTATTGTCACCGGTGATCGTGCCAAATTGCGCGGCTTAAATGTCATCGGCTTGAAACGCAGCGGTTTTGATGAACCCACCGTTAAAGCCATTACCCGTGCTTATATGTATATTTTCAAAGGTAAAGACGGCAATTTTGAAGAACGTATCAAGGCTGCTCGCACAAAATTCAAAGACAACGCCATGGTCATGGAACAACTTGATTTTATTGACGAAGCCCTGGACGGCCGCCGCAATATCATGACGGCTGAGATATAGTTTTCGATGTATTTTGGCCTCCAAGCATTTATCCCATAAAAAAATGCTTGCAATCGCATTTAAAATACGTTAAAAGAAGAAAACTTCGGTTCCATCGTCTAGTGGTTAGGACGCGGCCCTCTCAAGGCTGCAACACGAGTTCAAATCTCGTTGGAATCACCAATAAAAAAGCCTCCCTTGCGGAGGTTTTTTTGTTGGTCCATATCATCCTTGCCGAGATTTGAACGAGGAACGAGCTCGAGGATAAAAAATGCCCTGAATGGCATTTTTTACCGCAAGAGGCGCAGTTTGTTTAGCAAGCAAGGAAGCGAAAAGCGCCCGCGGCGAGCTTAACAAACAAGTGACCGAAGAGTGTTTGTGAGCCCCGCGAACCAAACACTCAAGACAAATCTCGCCCAAATCACCAATAAAAAAGCCTCCCTTGCGGAGGTTTTTTTAATCTATCCGGCTATGTATGATTTTTGCCGCGTCAATACCCGAGGCAATCGCCTCAACCACGGTTGAACCGCCGA
>JAGCTK010000123.1 GCA_017963715.1 Alphaproteobacteria bacterium
ATTGGGTTTAGCACTCTATACAGGCACACAAACATATTTTTTTGATGCCCGTCACGGCGAAACATATTTTTTATCCGTTTTGAAAAAAATCGAAGATGTCGCGCGCCAAAATTTAAGTTTAACCGCCGACACCCAAACATTCTCACAGGCTTTGAAACAATTCGAGGCCAAAATTTTCAGATCATCGGTGATTTTTTTAGTATCCTCGTTTGATACCGATGACGCTGCCGTCAAATCCGTTCAAACGCTCACAAACCAAAACGAAGTTTATGTCATTGATGTTTTTGATCCGCTCGAAAATGATGCCCCGCCCAAAGGCGTATATCCGGCATCTTACCACGGACAAAACGTTTTGTTGACAAGTGATGGCAAATCTTTTGAGCAAACTTACAAAAATTATTTTGCCCACAAGCGCAAATTGCTCGAAGATTTTTGTGCCCGCTACGGTGCACAATATCGCCCCGTTCAAACAGATTTACCGATTTATACGCAGTTAAAGCCGGTTTAATTTTTGAGTGTTTTGTTTGCCGAGATACAGGATACTTTTTTGATATTTTTTAAGACCCGTTCTGATTAAAATACCAATTACGGATGCAACCGGCACCGCAATCATCAAACCCAAAAAGCCGAGCAACGCACCACCTGCAAGCAAAGCAAACATCACCCACACCGGATGCAACCCGACTTTGTCGCCGACAAGTTTCGGTGTCAAAAAATTGCCTTCCAAGAATTGCCCGATACCAAAGATAATCACGACTGCTGCAAGATGCGGCCAATCATCAAAAGTTGAGGCTGTCAAAATCAGAGACAGGACAAATCCCGTGATTGAACCCACGTACGGAATGATAGAAATCAAGCCCGTCATAAAACCGATCATCACCCCGAATTCTAAGCCGACCAGTCTTAAACTGATGCCGTAATAAAGACCCAAAATCACGCAAACACTCAACTGACCGCGAATAAAACCGGACAGTGCTAAATCGATTTGATGAAAAACGGTCCGAATTTCTTTATGCGATTTTTTAGGCAACAGAGCGTCTGCTTTTTTGATAAATACATCCCAATCGCGCAACATATAAAATGCCACAACCGGCGTAATAAACAGCAGTGACACAACATTAAACACCGCCACCGCATTGACAAACAATTTTTCAATCAACCCACCACCTACTTGCAGTATTTGTGAGGCATACTGCGATACAAGCGCCGGCACATTATCCGCATTCCAATCCGGAAAATAGGCTTGCAAACTTTCAAAAACAGGCGTTGTTTTTTGCATTGCCGTTTGCATATACTGCGGTACGGCCGCAATAAAAACGGCCAACTGCCCGCTTATCACGCCAAAGAGCACGACAAGAAGCGGTACTATAATTAAAAGCACCAATACAAAAACAACAATCGTTGCCCATGTGCGTGACATTTTGATTTTTTCAAACTTTATCACCAAAGGATCAAACAGATATCCCAATATGATGCCCAGCACAAAAGGCATCAAAATTCCGCGCAACACATAAACAAATCCGCAAAACAGCAAAAACAGCAAAAACCATGTGCCTAAATTGGTATTTTGCCACAAATTTTGCAGCGCATTGGTATTATTTTTCTCTTTCATAACCTGTTCCTTTCAAAATCAGCATGGGTGCCAACATACAAAACAACATTTCTTTGATACTATAATCACGCCCTCTTTTCAATACAACAAAAAATGTCTTGTTATCCTTTTTTTAACCTTGTTTTTGTAAAAATAACTTATGTTTTCAACGTTTCACGACATATATCAAACTTATTTTAACAAGCGCGTACTCATCATGCTCGCGCTCGGTTTTGCAAGCGGATTTCCGTTTTTGCTCGTCTTCAACACCTTAAGTTTGTGGCTCAAAGACGTCAATTTTTCGTATGCGGCCATTGGCGCGTTTTCGCTCGTTAAAATGCCTTATGCGTTAAAATTTTTGTTTTCACCGATTATCGACGGTGCAAAATTGCCCTTGTTGTGGCGCATGGGACGCAGACGCAGTTGGGCGCTTTTGGCACAAATTTGCTTATTTGCCGCATTAATAGCCATGTCACGCTGGACCCCCGATATGCCTGTGATGTATCTTGCCGCATGTGCCCTCTTGGTCAGTTTTTTCTCGGCGGCTTTAGATATTGTTTTAGATGCTTTTCGTGTTGAGATTTTTGCCGCGACGCCCGATGACCAGGCTTCCGCCGCGGCCGTTTTTGTTGCAGGCTATCGCATCGGTTTGTTGTTTTCGGGTGCATTTGCATTATCGCTTGCCAATTTTATCAGTTGGAACACGGTTTATATTGTGATGTCAACCGGCGTGATCGTCGGACTTGTCACGATTTTTTGCGTCAAAGAGCCGGCGGCTTTTTCATATCACAATGATGCGCATCAAAGTTTTCACGAATTTATCTCAGAACGCGTCATTGCCCCCATCAAAGATTTTGCTCATCATCAAAATTGGAAACTTATTTTATGCCTGATTTTTATCTATCGCCTGTCGGATGCTTATGTCGGGCCGATGGCATATCCGTTTTATGACGACATGGGTTTTTCAAAACTCGAAATTGCGTATATCATCAAAAT
>JAGCTK010000124.1 GCA_017963715.1 Alphaproteobacteria bacterium
CAGGCACAAATTAATGGAAATTTTGGAACACACACTTTAAGAAAGACATTCGGATATCATTTTTACAGGCAATTCAATGACATAGTCATGTTACAAAAAATTTTAAATCATTCACATCCCGCCATTACGTTGCGATATATCGGTATTGAACAAGATGAAATTAATAACAGTTACCATCAGTTTGTGCTTTGATACACAAAAATAAATTAATGCTTGCATATTTTTTAAAAAAACATATACTCAAACGTAACATTTTATCCAAATTGTTACATATGTGGAATTTTAAAGAAAACAAGTATGGCGCCAAAAGTTTCGGTCATCGTTCCGGTATATAATACGGAAAAGTATCTTACAAAGTGTCTGGAGAGTTTAACTCGTCAGACGCTTTCTGATATTGAAATTATTTGCATCAATGATGCCTCAACGGACGGGTCTTTGCAAATTTTGCAAGAGTATGCTTTAAGAGATGACCGAATTAAAGTGATTGATTTGAAAGAAAACGGCGGTGTTTCACACGCTCGAAACGTTGGAATAGATAAGACTCAAGGAGAATACTTGGGCTTTGTTGATTCAGACGATTTCATCGATTTGGATTTTTATGAAAAACTCTATCACAAAGCCGTTGAAACCGAAGCAGACGTTGTCAAAGGAAATGTCTATGATTATGACATTGCATCGCAAGCTTCAAAATTGACCGATTTTTATGATATTAATGATAAAATAAGAGAAAATGAGGCTTATTTTTTATACGGGTTTACGTCTGCTGTTTATAAAACAGATTTGATAAAAAATAATAAAATTTGTTTTCCAACCGATATTTCCTATTTTGAAGATCCGTATTTTAGCATCAGCGTAACGCTCTTAAAACCAAAAATAGGTTTTGTGGATGATGCCAAATATTTTTACATCAGGCATGATGGATCAGCCGCAACAAATTATCGCAACATTGAGCAAGTTGATGCGTTTTACCAAAGTGTTTGCCTGATTTTGGACAGGGTTCATCAGTATGAATTGTCAGAATCGGAATATCATATTTATACGTCTTTTTTGTTAGAGCATACCATGCCGCGATGTCATGATGTGACTTTAACCGATGAAGCGACCATTAAAGCATGTGCCTGTTTGGAATATTTATTGACCCATGCAAAATTTGGTATTGTTAATTTATTGAGTGCTTATTTTATGCTTCTTAAACAAGAGCATAAGGACACCGTTCAACAAAATAAAGAAAAACTTCTTAAACAACTGAGAGCAAAACTGAAAGGGAGCCAAAGTTGATGTTGAGAAGTAAAAATAAAATTTTACAAGATGAATATGATTTTATTTTTGGAATTGGTGCGGCCTGTTCTTGTTCGAGCACTTTACGTGAATGCGGTTTGCAGTTTGAAAGTTATCCTTTGGATTGGCTTTACGGCGGCGATTTGAAGACGAGAACGGAGTTATTGCTCAATCACTTCAAAAATTTTATCAATAAAGAAGATTTAACCAAAGTGGGCGAAAGAGAAAATCCTCTTCCGTGTGACATATACGCCAATACACAAAATAAGATTGTTTTCAACCATGATTTTGCTTTGCATCAAGATATTGATGATACATATCCTGCCGTCAAAGAAAAATACGATCGCAGGATTAAAAGGCTTTATGACCGCATTCAAAAGGCTCAAAAAATTTTAATCGTCTATATGCAAACGCCGACGGTAAAGCCGAAAATCAGAAAAATCAAAAAGCAAATAAAGGAAAATTTGGCAAGTATTCAGGCTAAATATCAGGATAAAGAGATTAAATTTCTTTGTCTGTTGCATAAAAAATATTTTTTACCGATCAGAAGAACAATTAACCTCTCGCCGAATTCTTTGTTGATTGTCACCGATTATCGTAACAAAGATAAAACAACCGAGCCTCATGTGGTGAATCCGGAAGTTTTGCATGATATTTTCAAAAATATCCGTTTGAATAAAAAAATTATTATTCAGCAAGAAAAGAAAACTTGGGTGATGCAGTGAGGGAGCCAATATGTTAAAAGTTTCTGTACTGACCCAGAATAATAATTTGCAAGATGATTTTTCAGAAAATCTTCGTGATTATTTGGATATTGAGAGAATAAACAGTCAAGATTGTCAAAAAAGAACGGTTAAACTTTTAAATCAAGCATATACGCAAGTATATGGCGAGAATACTTTAAAAATATTAGTCAGTTATATTAAGCCGGCAAATTTATTTAAGACGGATATTTTAACGCCGATTCAATTGGGCCGCGCCGTTGAAAAAGAAAATTCAAAAGATGGCGTGCAAAGCGATGAAAATTTGAAATGGCTTCATGAAAATTGCATGTTTCACGATGATTTTGAAGGCGGTATTTCAAAATATAACAGGCAAATCGGTTTTTTGACCGGGACATATTGGGCGTGGAAAAATTATGATCAATTGGGCTGTCCGAAGTATTTTGGCAGTTTCGGCTATAGAAAACTGTTGTATCCGGAATTTTTGGATGATTTAACAAAATACGATTGCGTGTTTCCGCGCAAGGTCGATTTGGGTAAAACGAGTAAAGAAATCTTTATCGGGGCACATGGCTCTAAAGCCTATGACAAGACGATGGAAATCCTTCAAAAATTGTATCCTGATGATGCCTTAAATTTTGAAAAATATATGGGCCTTAAAGAAGGATATTTGCTTGAAATGTATGTGATGAAAAAAGAGATTTTCTTTGATTTTTGTAAGTGGATATTTCCGATCGTTTTCGCACTGCTCGATTTGGCAGATGATGCTTTGATGCCGGATAACAAAGAGGAAATTGTTCGCTTTTTTGAAACCGAAGATATCAGTAAAGACTGCACAGCCGATAATTTTGAAATTTATCAAAAAAGAATAAGGGCGTTTATGATTGAAAGGCTGACGGGATATTATTTGTACAAACTGACACAAAACGGTGTGAAGTATGTTGAGCAGGATTATTGTCCGGTGGAACATATTGATACAATAGATCCTATCATCCGACTGTTGAGGTTGGAAAAGGAGAGAAGCAATGTCTGAGATTAAAATCTTTTTACCTTCCGATAACAATTATGCGCCGTTTGTTGCAACCACCATGGCAAGTATTTGTACCAACACCGAAAGCAATGTTGATTTTTATATTTTGGACGGTGGAATAACCGAAGAGAATAAGGAAAAAATAAGAAGCCTGGCTGCGCAATTTAAAAATTTCACGGTGGAATTTTTGAGGGTGGATGTTGAAAGATATTTTAAAGATTTTGTGTGTCCGGCACAGTTTACAAAATCGACATACAACAGGTTTTTGTTGCCGCGGTTGAAGCCCGATATAGGCAAAATTCTGTATCTTGATTCGGATATTGTCGTCAACGGTGATATTAAAGAACTTTTTGATATTGATTTAGGTAAATATTTGATGGCTGCCGTTCCTGAAAATTGTTCGGCTGACCCCGTCATTTTGGAATGTTATAACCGATTAGGATTGTCGAAAGGACACAAATATTTTAATGCCGGTGTGATGCTTTTGGACAACAAAAAATGGATTGAAAACGGGATTGATAAAAAACTTTTTGAAACCGAACTACAATATCGGGACAGAATTTTGTGGGCAGACCAAGACGTTTTGAATGTGTTGTTTGACAACAACTATAAAGTTTTGGATGAAAAATATAATTGGATGACACATAAAAATTCGTCCAATCCTGATGCGCTTATCCGCCATTACAATACGTACATTAAGCCTTGGAATCTTAATCCGGAATTAAAAACCTCAATTATCAGCAATATTGAGGATTTTTGGTTTTATCTCAAATATACGCCGTTTTATGAAACGGTACTGAACAAAGTGAAGGATATCAACGAGCAAAAAAGTTTTTTGATGAAGTTGCGCATGGAAAAAATGCGTCAAAAAATGACCATCCAAAAAGGAGCAAATGATGCCTGAAATTTCGATATTGATACCGGTTTATAATAATGCTGAATATTTAAGTGAATGTCTTGACAGTTTATTGAACCAAACATATCAGGATTTTGAAATCGTTTGTGTCAATGATTGTTCTCCGGATAATTCACTCGAGGTTCTTGAACACTATCGCCAAAAGGACAGTCGCATAAAAATAATCAATAAAGAACGTAATGGCGGATTAAGTACAGCCAGAAATGAAGGTCTTGCTCATGCACAAGGGAAGTATATTTATTTTTGTGACGGTGATGATTGGTTGGATAATAATTATCTTGAAAAAATGCATGATGCGGCCGTTCAAACAAATGCTGATGTGGTCTTAAATACAAATATATTGACGCATAACGGTGTCGATGAGCCTTTTCAACACGAAATTCGATATACGCAAAATTATATTTCAAATGTATTTCTCAAGCCTGAAGATTGTATTTTGAGAATTATTTGGAATGTCTGGGCTTATTTTTGGAAAAAATCATTTTTGGATGCTGTCGGGGCACGTTTTTGCGACGGATGTAAAATAGATGATATGTACTTTCAATCAACAGTATTACCGTTTACGCAAAAAATATATGTGATACGCGACTGCACATACCATTACAGAATACGAAAAAACAGCATTACATCAAACGCGAATATCAACAATTCAATATATGACATCTGTATTGAATGCTATGAGAAAATATTTGAATTTTACCAAAATAGAAACATGGCTGAACGAATAAATTTTAAATTATTTACGTCAAACATTATTCCTCTTTTTCAACATCCCGATAAACAAAAATTACTGGCAAAAATAAAACAATATTTTATGAGCGTTCAAGAGATTGTACAACGAACAAGAAATCTATATGAGAGCGATGAGTTAGAGTTTTTTGATTGCATGATTAGAGATAAGTGGATTGACTTTTACAAACATTTGTTCAGCAGTCAGTTTTCAGCAAAATTACGAAATAATGTTGTCAAAAATATACAAAGAGAGGTCAAACATGAAGGAAACATTTGATCATATCATTTCGCTCGG
>JAGCTK010000125.1 GCA_017963715.1 Alphaproteobacteria bacterium
ATTTTACGCCGTATCATTTGGATGCGATCTTTGTGGGGCATCCGGTGATTGAAAGCACAATTTTGTATGGCAACGCTGAAGATTTCAGAGCGCGCTATAATATCAGCGAAGACAAAAAAATTATGGCAATTTTGCCTGGTTCGCGCAAAAATGAGGTGGAACATTTGTTGCCCGTGTTTTTGAGTGCGGCTCAAGAATTTTATCAAAAGAACAAAGATTTTTGCTTTGTGTTGCCGAGTGTTAAAACGGTTGAAGATAAAGTGCGCGAGATGACCAAAGACTGTGATTTACCGCTTCATATTTTAACGACCGAAGAAGACAGACACGGTGCTTTTAAGGCCTCAGATGTGGCTATTGCGGCCTCGGGTACGGTGGCGCTTGAACTTGCAATGGTGGATGTGCCGCATATCATTGCCTATCACGTTTCGCCGCTGACGGCATTTTTGGTGCGACGGTTTATCAAAATACAGTTTGTTAATTTGAGCAATATTTTGCTCGGGCGCAAAATTGTGCCGGAATTGTTGCAGGAAGATTGCAACAAAGAAAATATTTTGCGAAATGTGAGTGAACTCCTCAAAAAAGGCGACGTGTACGAAAAGCAAATTGAGGGTTTTGAAAAAGTCAGAGAAATTTTGGGCTTCGGTGAGCAAACGCCGAGTGCCAATGCCTGTGATGTTTTGCTCAAAATAGCGGGCAAGGATGCTTAAGTCTTTCAAGCAATATTTTTCAGATGAAAGCGACCGCCATATTTTGTGGTTGCCGGTGTTGTTCGGGCTCGGCATAGGTTTTTATTTTGCTTGGCCGTATCATGTCTCAATGGTGTGGCTTGTCGTGCTTTTGGAAGTGGTGCTTTTCCTGATGTTTTGGCGCCGTTTTGATGTCGGGCAAATGCTGATTTTGGCCTGTGTGTTGACGGTTTTGGCCGGATTTTCGTATATGATGCTTTATACAACCTATCAGGGCAAACGCGTTCAACTGATTAAAGAGGATGAAACGCTTTATCTGACGGGACGTGTGGCGCGCGTTGAGCAAACAGCACAAAATAAAGTCCGCCTTTGGCTCGATAATGTATCTGATTTTGAAAAATCGCGCCAAGGTATTTACCGGATTGTGGCTGGCAATAAGACGGATATTCAAGCGGGGGCGTGTGTTGAAACGGTGGCTTCCGTGATGCGACCGTCCGCACCCTTAAAGCCGGGCGGATTTATGTTTGACCGGCAGGCATTTTATCAGGGTATCGCGGCCGTAGGTTATGCCATAAGCACGGTTTATGAAACAGATTGTGCGCAAACTCCCGGGCTGATGGCAAGGGCGCGTGCTTTTTTGAACCGCATTCGAAAAAATATCACTTTTGAAATTGCCGAAATTTTACCGAAAGATGAAGCCGCCGTTGCGTCGGCCGTGTTGGTCGGGGATAAAAATATGTTGACGCCTGCGTTGTATGAGGCCTACCGGGGCGCGGGTTTGGCACACTTTTTGGCGATTTCCGGCTTGCACATCGGCTTGATTGCGGGGTTGGCGTTTTTTGCGGTGCGTTTGGTGTTTGCTTTGGTGTCTCCGCTGACCTTACGATATGATTCTAAAATTGCGGGCAGTATTTTTGCGATTGCCATGAGTTTGATATATCTTTTGTTGTCGGGTGCCAATGTGCCGGCCGTGCGGGC
>JAGCTK010000126.1 GCA_017963715.1 Alphaproteobacteria bacterium
AATCATGTCAAATACCGTATCTATACCGTTGAGGAAGCCAATCGCGTGGCCGGTGAGAAAAACACTGTCACCATCAGATATCATTGATGTTCTACAACCGAAACTTGACGCAATTTTTGATGCAATTGCTGCAAATCGGGCGGCAAAATGCTGTCAAAAAAAAGTTTTTCGCCTGTTTTTGGGTGAATAAAGCCGAGTGTTTTGGCATGCAAAGCCTGCCTTCCAAAATTTTTGATGTCCGAACGTATGATAGCCGGAATTTGGATATTGGCGCGGTCGGTTGCGCGATATACTTTGTCGCCGATTAAATGATGCCCTTTGGATGATAAATGCACCCTGATTTGATGTGTGCGACCGGTTTCAAGCCGACATTCGACCAATGCGGCAAATTTTTGGTATGCTTCAAGTGTTTTGTAATGCGTGACGGCTTCTTTACCGCCCGTTTGGACAAGCGCCATTTTTTTGCGGTCATACTTTGAGCGGGCAATATTGCCCGTAATGGTGCCTTCAAGCGGATTTGGCAGACCGTAAACAAAAGCATAATAAGTGCGTTCAATGCTGTGTTTTTCAAATTGTGCGGACAATCCGATATGTGCGGCATCATTTTTGGCCGCAACCAAAAGACCGGATGTTTCTTTGTCGATGCGATGCACAATCCCCGGACGCTTCACCCCGCCGATACCCGAGAGCGAATCGGCACAATGGTATAACAGGGCATTAACCAATGTGCCTCGATTGACGCCGGCGCCTTCATGCACCACCATGCCGGCCGGTTTATTGACAACAATTAAATCTTCATCTTCATAAACAATGTCCAAGGCAATATCTTCGGGCACAGGATCGGCCTCTTGCGGCTCGGGAATGCGCACGTTGATATTTTCACCGATTTTGATTTTGTATGATGCGTCACATAAGGCATCATCATCAATCATCACGCAACCGTCTTGAATCAGACGCTGAATTTGTGCACGCGAGAGGTCAAGATGTTCGGTTAAAAATTTATCAAGACGTATGCCTTCCTCGCCTGCTTGCACCGAGATGAAAAAAATGTTGTTTTCTTGTAACATTGGCTTTATGATATTAAAGATATGTTTACGGATTTTGTCCTAAGATAAAGGAAATATATCAAAAAAACAAGGGCTTTTGTGATGCAAGGAGTAAAATATGGAAGATAATAACGCAGATTCAATTGTCAGCGCCTCGGATGATGTGACGCAAATTTTGGATAATGCCGTTGTGCAGACATCAAATGCGAAAGATGATGAATTTGAACGATTGCTCAACAATTTTATTGCTTGCGAAACAAATGATACCCTTACAATCAAGGATATTCCGGATGTTCCTAATACACCATTGTCACGCCCTCAACAAACTCCTGTTCCTGCGGCTTCTGCAGCACCGACCGGTGCGTTTGGAAATGATGAAAGCGAGTTGGCGCAGGCCTATGAAAATATGATTGGTGCCGTCACGGCTATTGCTTCGGTGTATGAACTTAAAATGCCTGAACTGGCCTTTGATGCACAAATGCTTATCCCCAATTATAAACCGAGTATCGGCCGCAGAATTATTACGGATACATTGGCGTGTTGGGATGTGATGTTTGCTGCTTTTCCGGAAAAATTGTCGGATATTAATCCAAACTCCAATGATGAACAGTTTTTGAATTTTGCTGAAGGTCTGTCTGACCAAAATTTGCAGTTGGCCATTATTTCGTATGTGGAAATTTTGATTGATATCGAAAATTGTGAAATTTCGTATGAAGAACGTCGCTTAAAAGCCCAGCGCAAACGCATCGAACGTGCTTTATATGAGGAATATCAACGTCGGCGCGAGCGGAAGTTGCGCTTTATTGAGGCCGTAAGCGAACATAATTTTCCGATTGATGCCGAACGGTTGATTAATAACTATTTTAAGACGTCATCCAAAGATCCGAAAGCCGCTTTCGAAATTTTGACAACCAATCCGGCCATGTATGCGCCGATTGAAAATGACAAAATTAAACCGAAAATGTTCGGACTAATTAAAGTGACGCCGGAGGACGGTATCAAAGAAAATCACAGAATTGGCGCATTTTTGAAAAAATTGAAAGCATAATCAAAAGTGTCACAAAAAAGTAATAGACAAAATAAAAAAATAATGGTAAACTCATGCTTAACAGGGGTAATCCATCAAACGATCGGAGATTGACATGGCAGATTTAGAAGATCAAGAAAAGCAAAAAAAGCAAGAAAATCAGGAAAAAGAAAAAAAAGCGCAAGCGCTGTTCGAGGCTTTGAGTAAACCGGATATTGCACCGGAAAAAATGGAAGAAATTAAGGCTGAACTGCAAGCCGACAGGAGCCTACTGACAAATTACGGTTTTGTGGCATTGATGGATGTGCCTCATCTCGCAGAACGGTTTGACATGGATGCGGATAAAGGGGCTTTGTTGAAACAAAGTTTGGAAGCCGAGCAAAAATTAAAAATCGTTTTGGATAATCTGCAAAAAATTGATTTGTCGGATCATAAAACGCGAGGGCGTGAGACGCAGGTTTCGCTTTATTCTGGAGAAAATATGTCGGTCAAACTGCCGGGAGAAGACACGGCGGCAAAATATTTTTTGAATAATGCATATCTTGCTAACGGCGAAACCGTCGGGACTCAGATGGTCAAAAATATCCATTTTTTAGGCACAATCGGTGCCGATACGGCATATAAATTGTCGGATAACGAAGAACAAAACAAAACGCTGCGTAACCAAGTCGAAGCACAATTAGGTCAATCGGCAAAATTTTATCAAAATTTGTATAAAGTCTACGGTGCCAACAAAAATGCCTGCAATCAAACGGGACAAAAGGTTGATGATTTGATGAAGACGTGCTTAAGCGATAAGCGCGCACAACTTGAGTTGAAAAATAACAATGAACAACTTGAGCCGGGAACGTTGGTTAAAAACACACAAAATGCCGTGTTTATGAAAGCACCCCAAAAAGCAACCGTTGTCGATGCCGAATTAAAGAGGTATTTAGGCCAGCCTTTGACGGTGGAAGACCAAGAAGTTTTAAAGAAGAAAGAAGCCGAACTGGCTAATGTGCCGGATCCGAAGCGCAGCTACGACGGACGCGAAAAGAAAGGCGAAAAATTCAAAGATGAAGACATGGTCAAATACATGTACGAAGAAATCTTTTTGGCCTTGATGAGTTGGGGTTGTGATAAAATCGAAGAAGGTATGGAAATTGCCGTTGATTATATAATTGACAGTTTGTACGGTTGGTCCGGACGCGGGAAAAAGAACGCTCAAAAAACTTCTAATCCGGCCTTGAAAGCCATTCGCGAAAAAACGGCCTCTTTCGGTGAAGATACGGATAAGATGACGGCAGATTTCGGAAAAGCGGCAGCGACTTATAAAAAGACTTTGGTATCTTTGAATCAAGATATGCAAGGTGTCGATTTAGCACAGCAACCGGATAAAGAAAAGGCTTTGAGAGAAAAATACGGAGATGCTTGGATTGATAAGTTTAAGGCCAGTCCGGCACAGGCAAGACAATTTGCAAAAATGTCACCGGAGGGTGTCAAAAATTTATGCGCCAATATCGAAATAGCGGGAAAATGTGCGTTGGCAATGACGCGTCTTGAAATGGTGGATGAAGTGATGCGCTCGGATAAAAGTTGGCGCGACGGCAAAAAAGGTGAGTATCTTTCTAATGATGAACTAATACTTGGCGATAAAGGCTTTTTAGAGCGTGCGATAAATCGTCAGCAAAAAATCTTGGCTGCTGCCCTTGTGCTGTCTGAAGATGCACGTGCTCTTGCAAGTGCTGAATACGGCGCTTTGAAAACGGATGAAGAAAGGAAAGCATGGGTTCAGACCAATATTGTGGATGAATATGATGCTTTGATGAAAAGTCCGAACATTTCGGCTAAAAGACGTGAAAAATTGCCCGAAGTCAAACGTGAATTTATTGATAAATACAAACGCGGTATGAAACCGGAAGAAATATATCAGGCTTATGCCGGCCTCAAAGTTAATACGTATCTTGACGGCGTTAATCAGGCTTGCGGTGAGGCTTTGGCAAAGCAGCAACAGTTTGATAAAGACGAAAAATATGATGCTGTTTCTCATGCGCCGCAAAAAGATGTGAAAAACATCATTGATAAAGCAGACAAAGTGACAGAGCAAATTATTGAACAAGGTGTCGGGTACGAAAAATTCTTTAATCGGAAGAAAGAAGATATGCCGAAGAGGCGCACCTTGGAAGAAGAAGTCAAGTTTTGGAAGCAAGCGATGCCGCTTGAAAAGATGTTGGAAAACGTAGATGGAGCATCGTATGATTTGAAAGCCAGAAGAGAAGCGGTCAATGCGCGTAAACAACGATTGGAAAAAACCAAAAATGCCGGAAAAAACAAGCAGGAACAAAAGAACAAATTCCAACATACGGTAACGGGGTCTTACGACAAAGAGTATTAAGAGACTTAAAATATGTTTAAGAAAATAGGTTTATTCTTAAAATTTCTGATTGTCGGTGTTTTGTGGTCGACACTGTGGTGTGTCATCACACAGCAGATTGTTTTCAAGATTTGGAATTTTGATTATTTGTCCCCCAATCAATGGCGCGTGATTAAAGCCTTTTGGGAAAAAAACGGCGTTATCAGAGGTGTGTCCGATTATATGCTGTTTTTGACGCTTATCGTGATTTTGGTTGTGTGGTATTTCGGGTTTAAAAAGTTGTATCGTGTGCAATACGGCAAGTTTTTGCTTAAACCGTTTGAAAGTTTTTCGAAACGCCAAATCACAAAATATGAAAACGAAAGTAAGCATGTTGTCATCAAAAATTTGGTGGTGGGCGAAAAAATGAGTTTGGAAGATTTGATTCAACAAAAAATCGATGCGGAACAAAGTGCAAATGCCGGTCCGAAAGAGTCGGAAGTGTTGCGTCAAAATATCTCAAAAAAAATAACCGAGCAAAAAGGAAAATAAATCTCTTGTTAATCAATCTGAAATATACTATGCTGGTGAAAACTAACAGGAGAAGACGTTGAAACCCCTACTTGTTTTAGCGCGTATCACACTTATCGGCTGCCTTTGGAGTATCATTTTTATCGAAGGCGTGCGTGTTATTGTGCTCGAAAACTGGCGCTTTGACATATTTTGGCCGCCGCATTGGGTGTATGCCTACAATTTGTGGACGGCAGGTTGGGTGATTGATACGCCGAAAGAATGGGCGTTTATCTTGATTTTGCTGGCTTTTATTCCCTTGTGGTTGACGGGATGGATTGCGCTCAGCTTGATACCGTGGGAAAGAATTATTTATAAAATCGTTTCATTCCCGTTCCGCCTGATTAAAAGGACGATGAGCCCCTTGAAATATGTGGCCATGCCGACGCCGGTTATTCAAAAGAAGAAATCATATAAGGAAGTGCGTCCGACGAGCAAACGTGTGCCGATTTATGATTACAGTACAACACAGCCGCCGGCTCCCATTCAGGCAACACCGCAAGCGGCTGCAGCACCGGCACTTGCCGCACCGGCTGCGTCGTCTAACCCGACAAAGAATCGGGCGGCAGCAGCCAGAGAAACCTTGAATCATACGATTTTTGATTTAGATGAAGGTGACGGCGATTTTGATTTGGATATCGATTCATTCGGCAAATCGGATATCTTTACGATTGATTCAAACAAACGTGCAAAATCGTCTTCCGCGCGTCGTGAAGAATATATGGAAGATGAAGAAACATATCAGACACCTCAAAAAACTGCTTCTAAAAAGAAAAGGTTTGATTTTGACGATGATGATATGGAAGAATATCGTCCCAAAAAGTCTGGATCAAGAGATTCGGATAACAGAAGCAGACAGGCAGACCAAGAGACTGACCGTCGCTCGCGCCGCGAAAAACCTGCAAGACGTGATGCTGAACGTGATCGGGCGGAAAAAACGAAAAATTCTCGTTCGTCCGAGTTTGAGGCAAAGCCGAATGCAACCGTGACGATGCTTGAAGATGCCGGATATGACGTGTTTCAAAATATTCAAATTGACCGCGTTGATATGAGTTATGCGGCCGTGTCCGCAGAAGATATTGTTTTGCTTTGTTTCGATGCACAAGCGGGTGATTGGCTTGCCGAT
>JAGCTK010000127.1 GCA_017963715.1 Alphaproteobacteria bacterium
ATCAACCGCATTTAAAAGTTACAAACAAATTTGTATTTTAGAAAAGATTTATTTTTTTGAATATATTTAAGCGATTTTTACACTTTAGACGCGTGAGTTCTTCTTCTGTCTCAGCAAAATAAAAGCCAAGTTCGTTTGTGGCGTGTGCATCATCACTGATGATAAGCGCAACATCAGAGGCGATCAGTTCCCTTAAAATGCGCTCAGACGGATAATAATGTCCAAATTTTCTGATGCCTTTTGTGCTGATTTCACAGCCCGTTTTAGTCTCTTTTAAGGCCGAGATAATGCTTGTCAGGGCTTTGCCGTGCTCGCTTTCAACATAACTTTTTGCTTTTTGTGCGTAATCAAGATGAGCCAAAAATAAAAACAACTCGGAGCGAACAGATTCTTCAATCGTTTGAAAATGGCGTTTTAAGTATACATCTACCGGCTCGGGAGCAAAAATGCCTGTTTTATCAAACCGCCAAATATCAAAAATATCTTCACCATTTTGGCTTGTTAAAAAATGATTGCCGCTGATGAGATAGTCATAATCAATCTTTTTGAGAAAATCCCGAAATTCATCTTCCCAGCCCGAATAGGTAAAATAGTCAACTTCATAGCCGACAAAAGTTGAAATACCCAACATTTTTCCGGTTTTTCGGATGTCTTCTGCGTGCTTGTTACACTTATCAACCGCATCATGAAATGATGCACACCCGCCGCAGTTTTCAATTTCGTCCCAAGAAGGCGTTTGTTTGATGTTTTTATGCACCATTAAATGATCGGAAATACCGATTTGATCAAACCCCAAAAGAACGGCTTGTCTTAACATTTCTTCAACCGTATTGCGGCCGTCCGAAAATGTTGTATGTGTGTGTAATCCGAATTTTTGCATTTTTATCCTCTGTCCCTACCCTTTTAGCACGATATTTTTTTGTTTCAATCTTAATTTGAAACAAAATCATACAATTTTTTAGGGCTGATAAAACTTTTGACATTTGGGGTAAAAAAGCATATACTCTTGAATCAATATATAAAAAAGTCAACCCTGATGACCGCACAACCTTTTGAAAAAACAGCCTTAAAATACATCCTTAAAGATTGTATTTTGCCTTTTAAATGGGCATTTTTCTTTTGTTTGCTATTGGTTTTTACCGAATCGGCCGTTTATAACGCGCTCAACTGGTTGTTTGCACAACTCGTGGATTGCATCAAGGCGGGACAAACACCTCAAGTTCTGCATCGCGCGTTTTGGATTATCGGCATCATTATTTTGTGCCATATCATTAATATCTTTTTGCCCAAACAGGTTTTGATGTTTCGCCAAAAACGTTTGTACTTTCCGATACAGGAAAAAATTTACGGTCGCGCCCTCGCATATATCTTTGCGCACTCGGTCAATTATATCATCAACAAACAAACCGGCACACTGCTTGCCAAGACCAACCAAATCAACAACCAACAGGCCGTTGTTTCTATGCTGATTAACGGTTTTTGGGCTGTCATCACCGACATCGGTTTGACAATTATTTTGCTTGCAACCATCAATATTTGGCTTGCTTTGTTGTTTGTGGGCTTTGCCATACTGGTCGCCCTGGTCAACTATTTGGCTAATAAGGCGAGTTCACGCCTTTCCAAAATGGAAAGCAAATCGTTTTCGCTTTATAACGGATGGCTTGTGGACGCCATATCCAACATCAGACTTGTCAAACAATATAACAGGTTGGCGTATGAAAAAAAGAGATTGTCGACACTGCTTGCTCAATATATTCGCATCAAAGCCAAAACAACGCTTGTCTGGTTTGTCTCATACACGGGGGTGGGGGCCGTTGTACACATGTCATCAATTTTGTTGCTCGCTTTTTCCGTTTTTCTGTTCGCTTCATCCAAAATCAGCATCGGCAATATCGTGTTTGTCCTTTTAACCTTAAATACCGGCTTTATGTGGTTGATGGATTTGTGTGTTTTATACAGACATTTTGAAAACAATTTATCTTATACGCAAGCCGGTTTGGCCCCGTTTAACGATAAGCATGATATTGTTGATATGCCGTCAGCCAAAACATTGCATGCACGACGTGGAGCCATTGAATTTATAGATGTGTCGTTTGCCTATCCTCATCACAAAAAAATGTTCAATCATTTTAATTTGACGATTAAACCACATGAAAAACTCGGCATTGTCGGCCTATCCGGCAACGGTAAAACAACGCTGATCAACCTGTTGCAGCGCGCGTATGACATCAGCGGCGGCACAATTTTGATTGACAATCAAGACATCAAAACCGTCACGCAACAAAGTTTGCACCAAAATCTTGCCGTCATTTTGCAGGATACCGTTTTGTTTCATCGCAGTGTTGCCGAAAATATTGCTTACGGACGGCAAAATGCATCTTTTAAAAGTATTAAACAAGCGGCTGTTCAGGCCTCAGCCGATGAATTTATTGAAGCTCTGCCAGAAGGCTATCAATCTAAAGTCGGTGAAAGAGGGTGTAAACTCTCGGGCGGTGAAAAACAGCGTATTGCGATTGCGCGTGCCATTTTGCAAAATGCCCCGATACTGATTTTGGATGAAGCAACATCGTCTCTTGATAGCAGGTCCGAAGCCAAAGTGGCCGATGCGCTCCATCAATTGATGAAAAACCATACCGTGATTGCTATTGCACACCGATTGTCCACCTTAAAACAAATGGATAGAATCGTCTATTTAGAGCATGGGCAAATCGTTGAAAGCGGCACTTTTGATGAACTTAAAAACATCAAAAACGGTAAATTTGCGACCTTATGGAAACTGCAACAACTTGAGAAAGAAAAATGAAGTTATTTGAAAACATACCGACATTTCGCAAAATTCCGCACTCTCCCGTCCTTTTTATATGGGAAGCGCTCTATGGGGCAAGAAAATGGTTTGTTACAACGCTTGTTTTAGCCTTTTTCTTGCAACTGATGAAGGTGTATGTTCCTGTCTTTTTTTCCGAGATGGTTAACTATTTTGCCGCCATATCACCCGAAGATGTCTCAACTTCAAAAGTCGGACGGTTTTTAGCCGCCATTTTGTGCGCCTATCTTGCTCAAATCATTCTTCGGATGATCAACGAATTAATCAATGAAAATTTTGTGCGCAACTATGCCACGGCAAAAATAGAACTGTTTGCCGTTGATTATTTGGCCAACCACTCCGAAAAATATTTTGCCGCTCAAAAAACCGGTGAACTTGCACAAAAAATCACTAATTGCGCCGAAAAAACAAGCCAGGCTTTGTTTGTTTTTGCGCAACTTCGCTCAAATGTTTTGATGGTGTGTATCAACTTTTTCTTCATCGGCCGCGTTAATGCTTGGTTTTTGGTGCTGATTTTGATATTCGGCTCGTTTTCGATATTAAGAACCTATCAAGCCAGTTTTGCCGTTAGAGACTTAAACGAAAAATATTCAAATGCTTTGGATGATTTTAACGGCACACTTGCCGACAGTATTTCAAATGCCTTAAATGTTAAAGCCACCGGTGCGCAAGATATTGAAGTGCGTTATGTCACTAAAATCTTTCACAAACTCAAAGATACGCGCTTTGCTATGCTTGAAAAAATGCAGGATGTTTTGCGTGTTCAAAATTTTATGCTGTGCCTGTTTCAAACCGCTGTTTTTGTGATGCTGCTTAGGTTGTGGTATCAAAAACAAATCAATATCGGCGATGTGACGCTGGTGTTGATGCTCGTCAACTCTGTCACGCATTGTTTTACACAAATTTTAGCCAAAGTGTGCGATCTTAATTCGCTCTCGGGTGCTTTGGAAGCCGCGATGCTGCCATTGACCGTCAAACACGATATCAAAAACGCACACGGTGCTAAAAAACTTAAAATCAAAAATCAGGAAATTGTCTTTGACCACGTGGGATTTGCGTATGACAATAAAACCGTGTTCAAAAACCTGTCTTTTGTGATTAAAAAACACGAAAAAATCGGTATTGTCGGCTTGTCCGGAAGCGGCAAAACAACACTGATTAACCTGTTGCAACGCGCTTATGATGTTAGTCAAGGTAAAATCTATATCGACGGACAGGATATTGCGCGCGTCACCTTACACAGCTTACATAATGCCATCGCCATTATTCCTCAAGATACAAGTTTGTTCCATCGGACAATTGCGCAAAATATCGCTTACGGTCGCCATAATGCCTCAATGGCCGACATTAAAAAAGCCGCTATTAAGGCCTGGGCTGATGAATTTATATGCGATTTGCCGCAGGGTTATCAGACCAAAGTCGGTGAAAAAGGGGTTAAACTCTCGGGCGGCGAAAGACAGCGCATCGCCATTGCGCGCGCGATTGTTAAAAACAGCCCGATACTGATTTTAGATGAGGCAACATCGTCTCTTGACAGCAAAACCGAAAAATATATCCAGCGCGCCATGAAAAATTTGATGAAAGGCAAAACCGTAATTGCGGCGGCGCACAGATTGTCAACCCTCAAAGAAATGGATCGCATCATTGTCTTAAATAACGGGTGCATTGCAGAGCAGGGGACAATTGCAGAACTTCTCGCCCTAAACGGACTGTTCAAAAACTTCTGGGATATTCAAAGCAAAAAAACACCCGCATAAAGCGGGGTATTTTTAATGGCGGATAGAAAAAGATGGGCTCGGATAACCCTCGCCCTCCTCGTTCATTCGGCTTAAAAGCCTCACCGGCGTCTTTTCATCCGCCTTTCACTCGTCGTCGAACCCACTTTTGTGAGTTCAATCTCACCCGTCATTAAAAACACCCCCTCTTGTGAGGGGGTATTTTTAATGGCGGATAGAGTGAGATTCGAACTCAC
>JAGCTK010000128.1 GCA_017963715.1 Alphaproteobacteria bacterium
ATCCGGTGGCGCACCCGCACCGCTGCCCTTGATATAAGCGGATGTATCCGACCACAATTCCGCGCTGTCTTTGCTCACCCCGACCGGCAAATCGCGATACAAACCTATTTTAAGGCCCAAGGCCTTGATATACGAAGCGGCGTCGGCAAACTGGCGTTCGGTTTCAAATTGCAAAAACTTGAAAAATTCAATATCCTGCTGATGCGCCTGCTCAAAAATGGCAAGAGCCATCGGATCTTGGTTTTTCAGCCCCTCCGGCCAAGCCGGCCAACCGCCCCACACGCGGTGGCATTCTTCGTGATAAATGGCCTGATACAAGGCAAACAAATGCAACCTTTCTCCGCCTTCTTTTTTGTAATTTTCAAAGGCTTTGGACGGCTTTTTTTGCTTGTTAAAGATTTCACTTAAAACTTTAATTTTTAAGTTATAAACACTTGGATAATCGATTAAATCTTGTTTTTTTGCTTGAGCAATTTGAGCCTCGTATTTGTGTTTGATTTTTTCATCGAAACCGGCCGTTTTTTCAACGTCGATATAAATCGGATTCAAAAAATAGCGGCTGACGGAAGAATACGGACTGGCATTTTGCGGAAAATCGTGCGACAGAACATTGATTGGATTAAGCCCGATGATATCCGCACCCGCTTTGGCCGCAATCAGCGCAAAGGTTTTTAAGTCGGTCAAGTCGCCGACGCCCCAGTTGCGCTTGCTTTTAACGGCATATAACTGCAGCGCAAAGCCCCAAAGTTTTTGGTTGCGCAAGGCCTCGCTTGTATAGCACTTCTGAGGCGCCACAGCCAAAATGCTTTGATATTTTTCCTGCCCCACCGTCAATTCAACATCATAATAGCCGATATCAAGCACTGTGAGCACTTGCAAATTCAGTTTTTGATATATGGTGCCGTCGATTGTTTTTTCAGACACAACGGAAACATTGAGCGGTATGGTCTTATATTTGCCGCCCGCCTGCGCCTTTGTCATCAATAAGATATCTTTGGCCGCCTCTTTTTTAGCCGAGATCTCTATCGACATTTTGTCTTGTCGCACCACATAAATCGGTTTTGTCACCGTTTGATACGATTGTTCTTCGAGCAACTGCAGTGCTTTTTCGATTTTTTCATCATTGCTCACATCAAAGCCGAAATGACGGCAAAAATACTTGATTAACCGTTCCGAAATGCGATGTTCGGTAATACCTTCCGCCGAAAAGGTTGTGGCAATCCCCAATTTTTGTGCAAGTTCTTCTAAGTTTGTCATCACCGCTACCCTCTCGTGATATAAAACGCAAAAATACTTTCAGGCGGAAAATCAATAACTTGCCCGTTCATTTTATCGTTAAACTTTAATTCTTCAGCCGTTGAAAACAACAACTTAAAATGCTTCATCTTGGGACAAGCCGGCATCTTCCACGCAATATGGTCAGTACTGCCGTTTAAGGCAACGTAAAGCAAATTTTCGCCGTCAAATGCCATATATGACAACGCATGTCGGTCGGTGTTTTGCCAATCGGCCGCCTTAAATTCTTCGCCCTTTTCATTATACCACGCCAAATCTTTATAAGGCATAGAACTGTCTTTTTCGCCCGTAAAGAAGCGATGTTTTTCAAAAATCGGCAATG
>JAGCTK010000010.1 GCA_017963715.1 Alphaproteobacteria bacterium
ATTGAAAGTATTGGGATAGACGCATTTACACAGTCTCGTGCGAATGTTGTCATCTATTGCGAAGATACGACAGAGGGACGCTGCGCAGACTTAATCAATGCCAATAACAGTTCTGATATTGATAAACTTGTTCATTTTACGACCGGCGAAGATGGTGTATACTATACCGAAGATGGAAAATATTTTGCCTCTACGCTTTTAATGCAACAAGGCAAAGAGTGTGATTCACAGCAAATTTGTCAAGAAATTGTAGCTGCCGATAAAAGCGGACAAGCATTTTTTATGGATGGCAAGTTTTATGCCTCACTTGACGATTGGGCAAAAAATAAGAGCATTAAAAAGCGCATCTACACAATCGACGAGGCCAATAAGGTGACTGGTGTGCGTAACAGGGTCACAATCAGATATCGATAATTTTTACAACACGACCTTAAAGGCCAAGAAGACAATCACGAGTGTGAAAAGACGGGCAATATGCCGCAGCCATATGCTTTTGTCGTATTCGTTGGAACTGCGCCAAATACCCATGATTAAAATAATGCTGTAAAATGTCAAAAATGCAAGCAAAGTCAGATATGTGATGGTCAAAAACAGCATCATGTTGTCCATGTTGATGAATGTAAATACGGTTTTATAATATTGCGAAAGTGTTAAACCGTTTAATTTATGAATTAAAAAAATTCTGAACAAATATAAAATAAATGTTTGAATAAACAGGCCCCAAACGCCGTATTTCCAAAACATTTGTTTGAGTTCAAACTGACCGTGTAAAATTTTTGCAAACATTTTAAAGTCCTTTCAGAATATGTTGACCGTATCATAGCCTGAGGTAGTTAAAATTTCGTTATAATTCGGATATAAGGTTTCAAGCCCAAACTTTTTTGAACGCCTGCGATATATTCGGAAATTTCTGACCATTCATCCCATTTGTCGATAAACTCTTTGGCCTTTTGAGGTGATTTGGAAAGTTGCACTTCAATCGTTTCTTCAAGCAATTGATACATGACAGGTGCCATTTTATCAAAATTGATGTGCAATTTGTTGTCGACATCAAAAAAGATAACATCATGAGCCCTCAAATAATTAAATTCAATCAAATCGGCCACGCGATGCGGCTTTGACAAGACGGGCTTGGCGCGTAAAAACAGGCTGATGACCCACGTGGTATAGATGCTTTTAATTTGGGCATCATTATAGGTGCCGAATGTTTTGGCGACATCCTCAAAAAACGCAATCGAGATGGTGTTGGCCTTGTGTTCTTCAAGGGTGTGAGCATAAATACCGAGTGCGCTCTTGTATGAACTGTCCGGCCCTAAAGAATGCCCGTTTTCATGCCCGATGACAAAGTGGTGAGCCATATCATGTTGATAGTAGGGGTGCAAAGACGGATCGACCAATCTGTTAAGCAATTGCTGCGCGCGTGCCTTGTCGTATGAAAAGCGCACCTGACGATGATAAACGTTGCGGCGACCGCCGCCTGTTTTGACAGACAGTTTATCGTCATTTGGCAGATTTTGCGCAGTTGTAATGCCGCCGCGACACATCGCATAATCACCGGTCAAGGTGATTAAATCGGCATCAATCATGGTTTGTTTGGCGTCTTTTTCGATTTTTTGCGTGTATCTGTCGGCATAAGGCATTTTTTTTGACAGATAAGGCAAGGTGTCTTTTGATTTTAAGATAAGTTCGGTGCCTTGTTTGTTGTTGAGCCCGACGCGACAACCCAAGGTATCTTTGGCGTTGACCTCAATGTTAAAGGATTGGATTAAATTTTTGAGTTCGTCATTGTCAAAAACGGTGCCGGTTAACTCATCTTCATAATTTTCACGCGAAACGGTAAATTCGATGACGTTGTTTTGCATCATGGCCCAATGTTTGTCGGCGAGCATATCCATATCTTCATTTTCTTGCAAAAAGGCCTGCGCCTGCCACGATAAATAATCTTTGAGGAGTTCATCGGTGGTATAATGGGCCGCAAGTTCGAGTTCGTTCGAAATCAGCGAAAATTCTTTGGCAAAATAGGTGGTATAAGCGATGGCTTCGAGCACGTCACCTTTGCGGCGAACCATGGCGCGATTGGAGAGAATCTTTTGAACGTCGTCGAATTTACCGTTTTTGAGCATTTTAATCAAAATTTGATGAAATTCATCAACGCTCAAATCTTGCGGATAAAAATTTTTGCCTTCCGTTTGGTGAACGCCTTTGAAAATCTCAACAGGCTTCGGATCTATCCCGTTCAAGCCTGCAACGCCGTTGAAACTCTTAAAAAGTTGATAGGCTTTTTCAACTAATGGTGTTTTGTTCGGCTCGTTTTCAAATGCCGTTTTGAAGGCATGATTGAGCGGATGATCTTGCTCTAAAGCAACATCATTGATGATTTTGGCTGCTTTGATAAGGTGTGTCAGCGCCTTTTTATCATTGTCCGAAAGTGATAAATATGTTTCATTATCCGGCCCGATAAACTCAATTTCACGTGTTTGGTTGTCGACGATATCCGTCAGTTCTTCAAGGCTGAGGTTGAAAGGATAACCGTTGAATGTCATATTTGTTCTCCGATGTATTTAATTTGTGGTTTTAATTTAAGTTTTCGCGCAATAGCAATGATGCGATCGTTTTGAAGGTTTTCAATATTCGGCACAATGACCAAAAGGGGCGTTAAATTATGCGCCATATCTGCGCATGCAATCACTTTGACATCCGCATTTTCAAACGGTGCGGGGGTGTCTGTGCAATCTGCCATATATATCGGGCGGGAAGATGCAGACTTTAACTCGGCTATCAGTTGACTTTGTGCCGTTCTATTCGAAACAATTAATGGATATGTGTGAGAGGCCATATCTTCAAAAGCAATAAAAAGCGTCGGATTTGGCTCTGTCTTTGGTGGTATCACAGCAGGCTGCTCGGCATCCAAAAGGTTTTTGAAATGCTCGATATTAACCGATACGGCCCATATTGCAAACAGCACCAATATAAGTGTGTTCAAAATCTTGTGGTAGGGTATACGTTTTTTGTTTAGCATGATAAGAAGCGCCTTTATTCTATAAGCATAGTAAGCGCTTTTTTTTAAGATAAAAGCAAACTCTGATAAAAATCCACAAATGAATCAAAATACATGATGTTCGCATCATTTGAGGACTGTTCGGATGTCACATCACGCCCGATGATAACGGCTGTTGCACCGCAAGAGACGGCGCATGCACTGTCTTGCGGACTGTCGCCAACCACCAAAACATCTTTCGGACAAAGCGGTTTGTTTGAGGCACAATGATTTAAAGTATACATCAAATGGTCGCCGTGCGGCTTGTCTTTTTCGGCCTCATGTCCGCAGACGATACAATCAAAATATTCGGGCTCAAAAAGCATCGGTAGTTCAAATTCCAACAATTCGCGGTCTTTGCTTGTCATCAAAAAAATCGGGATATATCGTTTTTTGAAAAAATGAAGCACTTCAGACGCATACGGTGTGCGTGATATCATTTTGCCGACGGCTTGAAGATAAATGTGTTTATATTGGCTGTAAGCCGCATTGGCATCTTTGCCGAAAAGAATGGGAAAATTATCTCTAAAAGAGAGATTGGTGTCGCGTTTTTGCTTGATGACATTCCAACACGGCAAATGATATGTTTTGAGCACGCGATTGACGGCATATGTCAAAGGCGGTGTGCTTTGCGCCAAAGTGTTATCCCAGTCAAAAACAACGGCTTTAAAATGTTTGATATCTAAATTTTGCATATCAACAACATAACCACCCTTGGCCATAAATCAAGAGGGGGAAAATCTTCTCTTGATTTTTGAGGAAAAAGGGCTTATGGTAAGCCTCAAATTTGATGAGGCACACATGGCGCAAAAACCAAATATTGAAGATTTAAGCGGTGACAAGTATAAATACGGTTTTACGACCGATATTGAAACCGAACGTGTGCCCAAAGGCTTAAATGAAGATATTATCCGTCTGATTTCAAAAAAGAAAAACGAGCCGGATTGGCTTTTGGAAAAACGGCTGAAAGCCTACCGACATTGGCTGACCATGACAGAGCCGACATGGGCCAAGGTCAGTTATGACAAAGTGAATTATCAAGATTTGTTTTATTATGCGGCGCCTAAGCAAAAGGCGAAGCCTAAAAGTTTGGATGAGGTCGATCCCGAGTTGTTAAAAACATATGATAAACTCGGTATTCCCTTAAAAGAGCAAGAAGTTTTGACGGGCGTTGTGGCTGTTGATGCCGTGTTTGACAGCGTGTCGGTTGCAACGACATATCGCGCCAAATTAGAAGAGCAGGGCATCATTTTTTGCTCAATCTCGGAGGCCGTGCAAAAGCATCCCGATTTGGTAAAACAATATTTGGGTTCGGTTGTGCCGTATACGGACAATTTTTTTGCCTGTCTCAATTCGGCCGTTTTTACCGACGGGTCGTTTGTGTATATTCCCAAGGGTGTTAAATGCCCGATGGAATTGTCGACTTATTTTCGTATCAATGCCAAAAATACCGGACAGTTTGAGCGCACGCTGATTGTGGCCGATGAGGGCAGTTATGCGTCATATTTGGAAGG
>JAGCTK010000129.1 GCA_017963715.1 Alphaproteobacteria bacterium
GCGCATCGATGATTATGCTCTATACGGCATCAACTGTTTATCATGCGGTTCCGAGTGCCAAGGCAAAGCAGGTCTTGAAAAAATTTGACCATATTTCAATTTATTATTTGATTGCAGGCTCATATACGCCTTTCTTGCTTGTCAATCTGCGCGGGGCGCTTGGTTGGGTGATTTTCGGGATTATTTGGTTTTTGGCACTTTTGGGAACGGTGCTTAAACTGGTTTTGCCCTCAAACGGGACGAAAGTTTGGTCAATCACATTGTATCTTGCGATGGGCTGGCTGATTGTTTTTGCAACAAAACCGTTGTTGGCACATTTAAATCATCTCGGTTTGGTATTTCTGATTTTGGGCGGTCTCTTTTATACCGGCGGCGTATTCTTTTATGTGATGAAAAAGAAAAAATACACGCATGCGATTTGGCACTTTTTTGTGTTGGCCGGAACGATTATGCACTTTTTTGCCATTTTGTATGGTTGCGTTTTGATTTAATATCTGAAGGTTGAGCGGATGATTAAAAATATTATTTGGGATGTTGACGGCGTTTTAGCCAATTTGAACGAAGCATATTTTTATTTTTTGAAAAATCATCCGAAATACAAATCACTGTATGCTGATTTAACATGGGAAGAATTGCCCGTTGTTTTGCCGATAGATGAAAAATACGGTGCTTTGGAACTTAAAACGCATCCGGCGATGGGGAACGAGTTGGATCATGATTTTTGCCACTCGCCCGAATTTTTCACGCACAGGCCTTTATATGACGGCGCTGTTGAGGCACTCAAAAGATTTCATGCCAAAGGGTTGACGCAACTCACATTGTCGGCAACTTTTGATGTCAAAGCCAAACGAAAACTTTTGAATGATTTATTGTCCGATGTGACCGATTTTTTAATCATTGAATGTGTCGAGCACGGCGCATTGATGCATGATACGGCCAAAGTGGATATGCTTAAAATTTGTTTTGAAAAATATCATTTGAAAGCCGACGAAACGATTTTGGTCGATGACAGAATTTATAATCAATATGCGGCGATAGAAGCAGGGGCGCATCCGGTGCGCTTTCGGCCGGAATTTACGACAGATTTGCCCGACAATCTCAAATGGATTGAAGAAGTTGAGAGTTACAATCAGTTGGAACAACTCATTGATGATGTCAACGCCGGCCGCAAAACCCTGAGATAATTTTTAAAAAATCATGTTTTTTTGATTTTTTTATGCTATAACGACGTATATGATTTTGCTTTTGAAAAGGAAAATGAAATGCCGCAAAGCATATTAAAATCAAGACGTTTTTTGCCTTTGCTGATAACGCAATTTTTTGGCGCTTTGAACGACAATCTTTTTAAAAATGCGCTGCTATTGATGGTGACAGTTAAGATGGCGCAGCAAGCGGCGGTGTTGTCAAATGTGATCGCCGGGCTTTTTATTTTGCCGTTTTTTATTTTTTCGGCCACGGCGGGTGAAATTTCGGATAAGTATGACAAATCAAGAATTGCACAAATTTTGAAAGTCACCGAACTTGTCTTGATGGTTATGGCAGCGATTGTATATACATGGCAAAGTTTGTGGGGCTTGATTTTGCTGCTTTTTTTGATGGGGACGCAATCGACATTTTTCGGGCCGGTCAAATATGCCTTATTGCCGGCGCATTTAAAATCCGAAGAATTGGCACTCGGCAATGCCTATATCGAAGCCACGACATATTTGGCGATTTTGGCGGGATTGATATTGGGAACATTGTTGCCGCTTCCTGCCGTGCTGGGACTTTTGATAACAATGGCGGCAACGGGACTGGTTTCATCTTTGTATATTCCGCAAACGCAAGCGGCAAGAAAAGATGCTAAAATCCATAAAAACATCATCACCGCAACACTCAATACACTCAAAATTATTCGTCAGGACAGAACGGTATTTTTGTGCATTTTAGGGGCAACTTGGTTTTGGATGATCGGCGCATTTGTCGTGGTGCAGATTTATCCGCTATCGGGCAATGTATTAAATGTTGCCAACACGGTGATAACGTTCTTTTTAATTTTGTTTTCGGTCGGGGTGGCTTGCGGCTCTGTGTTTTGCGGGCACCTGATGAAAGGAAGCGTGCATGCAACCTATACGCCTTTGAGTGCCTTGATCATGGGTGTGTGCTTTTACGTTTTATATTTATTGACGGATCATTACCCGACACCCGATACACCGGTTACGCTTGCACACTTTTTTAGTGCGCCGCACGCTTTTAGTATCAGTCTTGCCATTTTTGTGATGGCGTTTTTCGGCGGCTTGTATATTGTGCCGCTTAACACGGTGATGCAAAAAAAGGCATCTAAGGCATATTTGGCAACCGTCATCGGCGGCAATAACATCTTTAATGCGCTCGGAATGGTTTTGATAGCGGTTTTGACGATTATTCTGTTGTCGGTGGGTTTGAGTATTTCCGAACTCTTTTTGGCTGTTGCCGTATTGAGCGTGTTTGTCTTTTTGTGTATTTGCGAACTTTTGCCCGGCGCATTTTGGCGCTCTGTTTTAAGAAGTATTTTTGAACTCTTATTTAAAGTGGATGTTAAAGGTGTCCAAAATATCAAAAAAGCCGGTAAAAGAGTGTTGTTTGTGGCAAACCACACATCACTGCTCGACGGCTTGCTCTTGGCGGCATTTATGGATGATGATGTCACATTTGCCGTTAATACAATGTGGGCCAAGAAAAAAATTATGAAATTTTTTGCGCACTTTGTGCATTTTGCCCCTTTAAATCCGACAAACCCGATGTCAATGCGCACATTGATTGCCGACATCAAAGAGGGCAAGCGTGTGATGATTTTCCCCGAAGGACGTATCACGACGACCGGCGGTTTGATGAAAATTTATGAAGGGGCAGGGATGATTGCTTTTAAGTCGGATGCGCGTGTCGTGCCGGTCAAAATCAGCGGCGCCAATATGAGTAAATTTTCGTATTTGAAAACAAAGATGAAGACACGCTGCTGTCCGAAAATCGAATTAACGTTTTTAAAGCCGGTGCGCCTCAAGGCACCTGATAATTTATTGCCGCGCCAACAAAGACACTATATTTGTATGCGGCTTTATGATGTGATGATTAATATGCTTTATCGGACAACGCCTGTTGATGAGCATATTTTTAATATGTTGCTCAAGGCATCCAAATTGTACGGGGCGGAACACAAAATTGCCGAGGACATCAACAGAAAACCGCTAACCTATGCAGAGCTGATCAAAAAATCTTATGTGTTGGGGTATGCGTTGGCGCAAGACCTTGCAAATCAAAATTATGTCGGCGTGATGTTGCCGAACAGCCTTGCGGATTTGGTGTGTTTTTACGGGCTGGAAAGCGTTGATAAAATTCCGGTGATGCTTAATTTTTCATTTGGTCTTGCGCAAGCAACGGCCTGTCTTAAAGCCTTGGAACTCAAAACAATCATTTCATCGCGTGCATTTGTCGAAAAAGCAGGCTTAAACGAAATGGTTGAAATGTTTGTGGCGCAAGGTGTCAAAATCATTTTTCTTGAAGATTTTGCCCATAGCATCAATATCAAGACAAAATGTATCGGATGGTTTCATTATCAAATGCGTCAAAAACCGAAGAGTAAGGCGGATGATACAGCAGTTGTTCTGTTTACATCCGGTTCAGAAGGCTTGCCGAAAGCCGTGCTTTTAAGCCATAAAAATTTGTTGGCCAATCGTGCGCAATTGCTCAGTGTGCTTGCCGTCAATCCGTCGGATGTGTTTTTTAATGCGTTGCCGATGTTCCATTCATTCGGGTTGGGTATTGGCGGTGTGGCAACCGTGTTGTCGGGTATTAAAACATTTTTCTATCCTTCGCCTTTGCATTATCGCATTGTGCCCGAAATGATATATGATACAAATGCAACCATTATTTGCGGGACGGATACGTTTTTTTACGGTTATGCACGCAAAGGCCATCCGTATGACTTTTTCCACTTAAAATATGCGATTGTTGGCGGTGAAAAACTGAAAACCCGTACAGCTGAGTTGTTTATGAAAAAATTCGGTGTACGCATTATGGAAGGGTACGGTGCGACGGAAACATCGCCGGTGATTGCACTCAATACGCCGATGAATTATAAAGAAAATACCGTCGGACGCGTTCTGCCCGGTATTACGTATAAAATCGAAAAAGTTGCAGGTATTGAAGATGGCGGTCTCTTAAAAGTTAAAGCCGATAATGTGATGAAAGGGTATATTTTGCCGGGTGAGCCGCTTGTCGTGCAACCTGTCAAAGACGGATGGTATGACACAGGTGATATTGTTGTTGAAGATGAAGACGGCTTTATCAGCATTTTAGGACGCGTCAAACGTTTTGCAAAAATCGCGGGCGAAATGGTGTCACTGGCCGCGGTCGAGAGTGTGCTTGAAAAATTGTTTGCCTCGTCAAAAGGCGGTGTTGTTGCCGTCAAAGATGACAGAAAAGGCGAAAAATTGGTGTTTGTGACCAATGACGAAACAGCCGATATAGAGCAAATCAAACAATTTTTTAAGGCGCAGCAACTCAGCGAATTATGGATGCCTAAAAGCGTTGTTTATATGAAAAATCCACCGCTTCTCGGTAATGGAAAATTTGATTATTTGAGTGTGCAAAAAATCATTGAAGAAATGAAACCTTAAGCAAAGCAAAAAAAAGATTGATTCAGACAAAAATAATGTGTATAATATAAGCAATGTGGAATTGTTTTGTTGGAGGCGGTTTATGAGAACGTTGCTATTATGGGGGTTGTTGGTCTTTTCGTACACGGCAACCGCGCAAGCCCAGCAGTGTGGAGACAACTGTTTGGAAGAAGTGCCGTCATGTCAAGCGCTTGGCTATAGTCCGAGCGCGCTTTTGTCTTGTTCGGAAGGATATGTGACATGCCCGTACGATTCGGATTATGTGTGGTGTAAAACTTATAACTGCGTCGATGGCGGCTTGTTTAATCTGGAAGATGTTAAGGCTCAACAAGAGCAAGGTTTTACGTGCTATGAAACGCCATTTCACGAGCAGACATGTTATACGTGCATGAAAGATAATGCCAATCCGTGTGTATGGACCGTAGCCAATGCCGGTACGGCCGAGTTGCAAAATGACTGCGGCAACGGTACTTATGAAACGTGCGTCAGCAAATGCGAAGATGCGGATATTCCGAGCGGCGCCGGCGTGATACCCGTCAGACAACTGTGTCAGGCTTGCGGTAAGTCAAAGACTGTGGTGACGGGGTATACTTGCCACAGCGATTACAGAGATACGGGCGCCGGTTGTGAATTTATTGAATGTCCGGAGGGTTCAAGCACCGAATTAACAGATTGTGCTAATCAAAATGACGTGATTTATCCTGAAGGTTGGATGTTGACCACCACGGGATATAGAAGCGGCGGCAAAGATTGTAAAAAGTGCGTTGAAAAAGCCTGTGATCCGGACTATACAACCGAACCGGCATGTTTGGATAACCCGGAATATATTATTCTGGACCGTGGTTATTCAGGTAACTACTCATGCAGAAAATGTGAATCAATCGGGTGTAATGCACCTTACAGTTCCAACTATCTGAATGTCGGCAGTTGCCCGCAGTTGAATGCGCCAGGTTGGAATGCCCAATTTGCCTGGAGTCTTGAACCTCACAGCACGATTGCCGGATGCGGTCGATGTGTGGCATTGGTATGTCCGGATACTTATGAGCCGATGGATTCGATTAATGATTGTGCTGTCGAACATCCTCAAGGATATAATTTCGTCACGGCTAACGGACGATTTTCCGGTACGCAATACTGTGCTAAATGTGAGCCAAAGACATGTGAAGGTGAGATGGCAACTAATTTGACGTTGGCAGACTGCGCTGCAAGGCCGGCCTATTCATCAACCATCGGTTTGAATGTGAGCGGTTCGGGCGCGTATGCGGGTGAAAATGAATGCTTAAAATGTGTCTGTGATACGGCACATGAGGGCTGTACTTTTACGTCAACACCAATTGCCGGTAAAACGCTTGTCGGTACGGGCGGCGAAGGCAAGAATGTGTGTTGTGACGGTAGTTTCAGAACATGTACCAACAAGTCATGTACAGGTCAAAAGACCACACCGCCGAATGCAAAAACGGTGACCACGTGCACGGCCTGTGGCGATACCTATTATACGGTGACATCTTGCGTTGAAGGATATACGCTTCAAGGTAATACCTGTGTGAAAGATTCGTGTTCAAGTTACGGCTTGATTAATCCTTCGGATTGCAGCGGTGCGGGATATATCTGTATCCAAGATCCGACACATCCGAATTGTTGTAAATCACAGGCTCAAAACGGATGCCGTGCCAGAACGTGTTCGGATCATCACAGCACATATCTGCAAAAAACGGGCGGTTCCGATCAATGTCCGGCCGGATACAAAAAGACAGACCATGACGGTTTGGCTTCCGGCACATCAACGATTAATTGCTATGACTGCGATGAATGCTTGACATATACCGGATGGTATAACAGCACACCTTACGGTGCAGCGACGGTTGATGAAGGATATTCTTGCGAACAAAAATTGTATTGTGCAACATCTTGTGTCCAAGGGTATGATATTGTCGGTTGCGGTTGTGTTGAAAAAGAATGTCCCGGCTTTGGTACGGTGAATAATGCCGATGCGGATGTAATGAAGTATTTTGCATATACCGCTTGTCACCATGGTTTGGAAACCTTGTATAAGGTTACGGGCTGTGCCGACGGTTACACATTAAAGAGTGAGTGTGTCGCACCTAAAACGTGGACCGAAGATCACGCATCGGTGACTAACACCATCAGCGGTGTCGCCACAACATATGAATGCGGTGTTTGCGAAGATTAAAAGCGCATCTTTTAAAAAACACCTTCTTGAAAATCAAATTTTTGCTCATATATCTGTCGGGTATTGAGCAAAAATTTTTTTATCAAAAAGGAGAAAACAGCATGCAGTATCTTTCTAAAATTGCTTTATGGCTCACGATTATCGGTGCTTTGAATTGGGGCTTGGTGGGCATATTTAATTTTAATTTAGTCAGTGCGATTTTCGGCGACATGAGTCTATTGGCGCGAATTGTTTATATCTTGGTCGGCTTATCGGCCATTTGGCTGATTTATGCCGAATTTATCCCCGATACCGTTGTGATTGAAAAAAGATAAGATATCCGTCATATATCAAAAACCCGCCGTTTGGTAAGCGGCGGGTTTAATGGTGTCTTATTTTTTAATGACATATTTTTCAGTTAATGTCTGGAACAACACATATAACAGCGGAATAACAAGCAAGCCGCCGGCTGTACCGATGAGCATACCGTAAAACACCGGCACACCGATGGCCACACGACTGGCCGCGCCGGCTCCGGTTGCAATAATCAAAGGAAACACACCCAAAATAAACGTAAAGGCTGTCATCAAAACGGCTCTGAAACGTTCTTTGGTTGCAATGACGGCCGCTTTATCGATGGAGGTGCCTTTTGCACGTTCGTCACGCGCAAATTCCACAATCAAGATGGCGTTTTTGGAGGCAAGACCCACAAGCAAAATAAGTCCGAGTTGCGCATAAATACTTAAGGACAAACCGGTGATTAAAACACCCGCAAGCGCGCCGAGCATTGCCACCAAGACCGAAGTCAAAACCGAAACGGGCAACATCCAACTTTCGTATTGCGCAACAAGGAAGAGATATCCGAATAAGACGGCAAGCGCAATCAAATAACCGACTTGACCGCTGTTTTTCTTTTCCTGATAACTCATGGTTGACCATTCATAACTATAACCTTGCGGCAAGGCTTTGGCGGCCAGATTTTCAATGGCCTGCATGGCTTGTCCGCTCGAAACGCCGGGAGCCGTCATTGCGGTAATTGTGGCAGCCGGAAATTGATTGTATCGATCCAAACTGCGCGGAGCCTGAATCATCTCGACCGTAATCAGACTGCCCATCGGTACCATGTTGCCGTTGTTGGAAGGCACATAAAGTTTTTTGATGCTTTCGATATCTTTGCGATAATCCCATGAGGCTTGAATCATCACTTTGTTGACCTGCGTGCCGATGTTGATGTCATTGACATAGCCCGAGCCCAAATAGTTTTGAAGTGTTGAATAAATAGATGAAATGGAAACATTCATCACTTCGGCTTTTTCTTTGTCAATTTCGATATGGGCATGCGGCGTGGCTGCCGTGTAAGTCGAAAAAGCATACATCACCTCGGGAAGCATATTAACCTTGGCAAGAAAGGCTTTGACAACCGCTTCCAAAATTTTAGGATCGGAAGAATAAAGCGATTGGAGCCTGAAATCCATACCACCTGTTGCACCCAAGCCCGGAATGGCCGGAAATTCAAACAAGTTGATGTCTGCTTCGGGCACGCCGGCCAATTTGGCTTTTAAGCGATTTAAAATGGTTGTCGAATACTCGGTTTTGCCTTTTCGCTTGTTCCACGGTTTTAAGTGGACAACAGCCATACCTGTATTTTCACCCTGTCCGGACAACATTGAAAAACCGATAATGTCCATCACCGAATCGACACTCTTTTCTTGTTTCATCATTGGGATAATTTTGTGCATCACATAATCGGTTCGGGGTTGTGTGGCACCTTCGGGCAATTGTACGTTGGCTAAAATCACACCCTGATCCTCGGGCGGAATAAAACTTGTGTGATTGAGTTTGAAAAAGACGGTGTTGAGAGCAAACAACAGTGCCAAAATCATCGCAATAAAACTGACCTTGCGAGCAATATATCCGATGATAGCCAGATATTTGTTGCGGGTTTTATCAATGATTTTGTTAAACCACAAAAGAGGCCCTTTTGATGCCGGCGTCAGCGGACGCAAAATCGTGGCACACAATGCCGGAGATAAAGTCAAGGCATTGATGGATGAAAATACCACCGCAAACGAAATGGAAATGGCAAATTGTTGATAAATTTTGCCTGTAATACCGCCGATAAAGGCAATCGGCACAAAAATGGCCAGCAACACAAGCGTTGTGGCAACAATAGCCGAAGACACTTGTTCCATCGCTTTAATAGAGGCTTCTTTCGGCGACAGTTTTTCTTGATCCATTAATGTTAAAACACGTTCAACCACCACAATCGCGTCATCGACGACCAAACCGATGGCTAAAACCAAACCGAACAAAGTCAAAATATTGAGGCTATACCCCAAAGCAAGCATCACGGCAAAGGTCGCAAGAAGCGAAACCGGAATGGTAATGGACGGCACAAGCGTAGAGCGCCAGTCTTGCAAAAAGACATAACACACGAAAACCACCAAAGCAAAGGTGAGCAAAAGCGTGAATGTCACTTCTTCAATCGAGGCTTTAATATAGTCTGTGGCATCAAAAAAGACTTCAATCGTAAAATCATCGGGATAAAAGGCTGACAGACGCTTTAATTCGGCACGAACGGCTTTCATGGCATTGATCGCATTAGCGCCCGATAAGGTGTTTAAGCCGATTGAAATAGAGTTTGCACCGTCAACTTCTGATTTGAAGGCATAGTGTTCATACCCGATTTCGACTTTGGCTATATCTTTGAGTTTAACCAAGCCGCCATCTTCTGCCGTGCGAATAATGATGTTTTCGAAATCTTTAACGTCATTTAGGCGTCCTTGCGTCTCTAAAGTATAAATCATTTGTTGGCCGTCATCGCCGGGCATTGCACCGACCGAACCCAAAGATGGTTGATAGTTTTGGCTTGCAATGGCTGATCGAATGGTGGCAATTGAGATATTTAAAGCGGCAATTTTATCGGCGTCAAGCCATACACGCATTGAAAGAGGAGAGGCATAGACGCTGACCTCACCCACGCCGTAAAGACGTGCAAGATTGTTTTTGACATTGTTTTCAACATAGTTACTCAAAAACTGTCTGTCATGTGTGCCGTTTGGTGAACGAACGACCAAAAAGCCTAAAATATCTGATGAACGACGCTTAACAGATATACCATGTTGTTGAACCTCAGTCGGCAACTTGCTCAAAGCCTGTTGGACACGGTTTTGAACTTTGACTTGTGCCATATCCGGATCGGTTCCGACTTCAAAACTCACCGATAAACGATAACTGCCGGCATTGGATGATGTAGAGTTCATATAAAGCATGTCTTCAACGCCGTTGACCTCTTGTTCAATCGGGATACCGATGGTGCCGGCAACCACTTCGGCCGATGCGCCGGTGTAGTTGGCGGAAATGTTGACCTCAGGCGGTGTGATTTGCGGATAAAGTGAAATCGGCAAGGCAAACACAGCAATTAAACCTGCCAAGGCCATGACAACGGCAATGACAATCGCAAAGCGCGGACGATTGATAAAAAACTTTGAAAACATTGTCTTAAAACTTTCCTTGTTTCTGGTATAACTTACATTTTGAGATCAGAATTGACGGTGGCGGCTTCAACGGGGGTACCATGCTTGAGTTTTTGCCCACCCTTGATAACGACTTTATCGCCATCTTGAAGGCCGGATTTGACAACTTGTTTGTTGCCGATGACGTCGCCCAAACTCAAGCGACGTTCTTGGGCCATATTGTTTTGATTAACCACAAAGGTATAAAAGCCGTTTTCATCTTGAAGCAAAGCGGCTTGCGGTACCAAAATGGCAGGTGTGCTGTCAAAAATAAGTGCTAAGCCGACATAACTGCCGGGAATTAATGTTTCGTCATCATTTTCGATATCGCCGTAAACCGTCACGGTTGCCGTGGAGGTGCTGACTTCGTTGTCATTAAATCCGGTAATAATTTTTTTGATTTTAACGGTGCCGTCAGGCATCGTAATGCGTGCTTTAATTTTATCTGTATCACCGTTTTCGGCATTTTGCTTAAAGGAGATAAATTCTTTATCGGTTAATGTAAATGCGATTCGTATAGGATTGAGTTGAACAATTTTGGCGAGCACCTGCTGAGAGGCAGTCACACTGTTGCCTTTGGTAACAAAAGCTTTGCCGATATAACCATCAATCGGTGCATTTAAAAAGGTATCATCATAAGTAATTTGAGCCAAATCAAGATTGGCTTTTGCTTGTTCAACGCCGGCTTTGGCTTGTAAAAAGGCGCTTTCGGCTGCATCAAAAGTTGCTTTTGAAGCAATATTTTGTTTGCTGAGTTTGATTTGACGTTGATAATTGCGTTCGGCCTCTGTCAATCCGGCATTGGCTTTTTCAAGTTCGGCCTTTCTTAAATTGAGCGTGGCAAGTTGGCTGTTGTGTTCGATTGTAAAGAGGACATCGCCTTGATGCACAAAACTGCCTTCTTTGAAGTGGACATCGGCCAATGTGCCGCTGACTTTGGGCTGTAAACTGACGCTGTTGATGGCCTCAATATGCGCAATATGACTCTTTTCGGTCGAAACATCCTGTAATTTAAGTTCTTCCACCAAAACATAAGGGGTACCGCCGCCGGGCATCATACCGGCCTTCGGGGTGAGTTTGCCTTTCATATACCAACCGAGGGAAAAACACACCAATATGAATAAGAGTCTTTTTAACACAACTGTTTTATGGGGTTTTGTCAGCAACATTTTTTTTAATCCTTTCTTTTAAATAACCCATTTGATAGTAAGTCAAAACTGTTTTGAACCGCCGTTTTTAAATCTGTTTTCAAACGTTTTGAAAAATAAGCCTCGAGTGTCCCCGTCCATAAACTGAAGATAATTTCCGCAATAACGACGGGTGCAATATCGCTTCGAATTTGTTCGGCCTCTTGCATCGCAAATAAGGCATTTTTAACATATTCAAAGCAATCTTTCGTGTTTTGGCTGAGACTTTCCAAAACTTTGGTAATGACCGATTCGGACCACTCCATTTGAAGCGACAGAAAAAACGCAACCTTTGTGGCATTTTTATCACCGAGCAGATAATCGGCCATCGCCAAGAAATAAGCCTCAATGTCTTTAAAATCTCTTAAGACGGGGACTTTTTGCTTAAGATATGCCATTTTGTGTGTGACATATTCTTCAATAATGGCGGCCACCAATTCCGGCTTGTTTTTGAAATGCCAATAAACCGCACCTTTTGTCAGACCAATTGTTAAGGCAATTTCATCAAAACTGGTTTTGGAATACCCTTTTTGATAAAACAAATCCATTGCCGATTGCAAAATCGCCTCTCTGGTTTGTTGTGCTTCTTGTTTGGTTTTCTTCAAACAGATGTTCCTTTGGGTTTTATTTTTACATACCTTCGGGTAGGTATAAAACATTGTGGTCAAAATGCAAGTATTTTTTTTAGATTTTTTAAAAAAATCCGATCAAACCGAATCGCAGAAGCCGTGTTTTACACCCAAAACAAGACAAAATGAAAAAAATACATACTTTTCGGTGTGTTAAACTGTTTCATTTTTTAACGTTAAATCAATGAATTATGCGTAATTATTTGATTTTGTTTTGTTTTATTTTTTATCCCAAGCCGCAAAAAAAAATATGCTTTATTTTGAATAAGATAGTTTTTTGTTGAAAAAAAAATAAAAATTTTTCTTGTACAAATGCTCAGATTTTGCAACACTCGGAGCATATCACAAATCAATCTTTAAAAATTATGTGCATACTATATATTGGTTGTTTACTTTTTATAAACACAATATATTGTATCATTTAGTCAACTTAAAAAAATACATAAGGAATAAAACAAAAGATGTCGGAAACAAAAAATACTATTCATTTTAAGAACACGGTGAGCGTCCAAAGCGTGGCAAAACGTGACGGCGTGTTGGCACCGTTTGATGCGACCAAAATTTATGATGCCATCTTAAAAGCCGGTTTGGCAACGGGCGAACTGTCGGAAAAACAGGCATCTAACGTGACCGAAAAGGTTTTGCTTGAAATCGCTCTCGGTGATGAAAAAACAGTGATGTCTATTGAAGATATTCAAGATATTGTTGAAAAGATTCTAATTAAAGATAACTATTTTAAAACGGCAAAGGCTTATATTCTTTATCGTGAAAAGCGCGCTTGGATGCGTCAGAACAAAAAGACGATGGTCGATGTCGAAAGTTCGATTAACGAATATTTGCAAAAACTTGACTGGCGTGTCAATGCCAACGCAAACCAAGGTTATTCAAACGGCGGTTTGATTTTGAACGTGTCGGGTAAAGTCACGGCCAACTATTGGCTCAGCACGGTTTATCCCTCTGAAGTCGGCGAAGCACATCGCAACGGTGATATTCATATTCATGATTTGGATATGTTGGCCGCTTACTGTGCCGGTTGGTCTTTAAAGACTCTTTTAAAAGAAGGTTTCAACGGTGTTCGCGGCAAGGCCGAAGCCAATCCGCCGAAGCACTTGTCGGCAGCCACCGGTCAGATGGTCAACTTTATGGGAACCTTGCAGAACGAGTGGGCCGGTGCACAGGCATTTTCATCGGTTGATACTTATTTGGCACCGTTTATCAGAAAAGACAATTTGTCGTATAAAGAAGTCAAACAATGCATGCAAGAACTCATTTACAACTTGAACGTGCCGTCACGCTGGGGTTCGCAAACACCGTTTACAAACTTTACGTTTGACTGGGTTTGCCCTGAAGATTTGCGTGATCAACACCCTTATATCGGCGGTCATATTGCCGGTCATGATGAAAACTTCATGCCCATTATTGAAGGTCAGGAAGAAATGCCGTTTACATATGGCGATTTACAAGAAGAAATGGCGATGATCAATCGCGCCTACATCGAAGTGATGATGGAAGGTGATGTTTTGGGGCGTCCGTTTACATTCCCGATTCCGACCTATAATATGACGCCTGATTTCCCCTGGGAAGATAAAAACACCGAACTTTTGTTTGAAATGACGGCCAAATACGGTATGCCTTATTTCCAATACTTTATCAATTCTGTGTTAAAACCGGGCCAAATCCGTTCGATGTGCTGCCGTTTGCAACTTGACCTGCGTGAATTACTCGCCAAAGGAAACGGCTTGTTCGGTTCGGCCGAGCAAACAGGCTCGATCGGTGTTGTCACCTTTAACTGTGCACGTTTGGGCTATGTCTACAAAGGCAACGAAGCCGGCTTGTTCGGCAGAGTGGATGAGTTGCTCCATATTGCACAAACCTCGCTTGAAATTAAACGTAAGACCATTCAAAAACTGATTGACGACGGCTTGTATCCTTATACAAAACGTTATCTCGGCACGCTTCGCAACCACTTCTCGACCATCGGTGTCAACGGCATCAATGAGATGATCAGAAACTTTACAAATGATGAGCACAGTGTGGCGGATAGCTGGGGACAAGAATTTGCCGTTAAGTTTTTGGATTATATTCGTGCCCGCTTGGTCAAAATGCAGGAAGAAACCGGCCATATGTACAATTTGGAGGCCACACCTGCCGAGAGCGCAACATATCGTTTTGCAAGAGAAGATAAAAAACGCTTTGTCGGTATTTTGCAAGCAGGTACCGAAGAAGATCCTTATTATACAAACTCGTCGCAATTACCGGTCGGTTATACCGACGATCCGTTTGAGGCACTTGATTTGCAATCAACTTTGCAGACCAAATACACGGGCGGTACGGTTTTGCACCTTTATATGAATCAGCGGATTTCATCCGCAAAGGTTTGTCGTGATTTGGTCAGACGTGTTTTGACGAATTATCGCTTACCTTACATCACTATCACGCCGACATTTTCGATTTGCCCGAAACACGGGTATTTGCAAGGCGAGCACAAATTCTGCCCGCTTTGTGATGAGGAGAAAAAGGCGGAAAAACTTAAGGCCTTAAAAGCCTCAAACTCAAATGTTGCTTAATACTTTAACTTATTTTTGAAAGGAAATTTATCAAATGTCAAATGTCATCAATTTTAACGATATCACCTTAACCGATGCCGAGCGTCAACCTTGCGAAGTGTGGACACGCGTGATGGGCTATCACCGTCCGGTTTCGGAATTCAACAAAGGTAAAAAGAGCGAATATTATTCACGTGTTTGCTTCTGCGAAGAAAAAGCCGTGATGCACATCAATGCGGAACAATTGGCCGCGGAATAATATCAGCGCGTTAAAATGCCTATCAGCACAGAACTTTTAATCGGCGATGTAGAACCTTTCAGCATCGTCGATTTTCCTGACCATATCGCCGCAGTAGCCTTTTTGCAAGGGTGTCCGTGGCGGTGTCCGTTTTGCTATAATACGAGCCTGCAACCCTTGAAAGCGGAAGGCGAGCCGATGTGGACGGCCGAAAAGTTTTTTGCGTTTTTAGAGCGGCGCAAAGGTTTTTTGGATGCGGTGGTCTTTTCGGGCGGTGAGCCCTTGGTGCAGAAAGGCCTTAAAAACGCAATGAAAATAGCCAAAGATTTAGGCTATACGGTCGGGCTTCATACGGGCGGTTATTACCCGAATGCCTTAAAAGAGGTTTTGCCTTTTTGCGATTGGGTTGGGCTTGATATCAAAGGCCCATCTCTAAAATATCAGGCTTTGACGGGTGGCTTTGCGGCGTTTGATGAGATGTCAAAAAGCCTTGATTTGTTGCTTGAAAGCGGCGTTGCGTTTGAATGTCGCACAACATGCGATCCGCGGCTTTTAAATGCGGACGATTTGCTCAGCATCGGTGCATTTTTAAAAGAAAAAGGTGTTAAAGCCTATTACTTACAAAAATATCGCCCGACCGAGGCTGACCGATCTACAACGGATGAAATGTGTGAATCGTTGATATCAGATGCCAAAGCGGTTGATTTTTTGAAAGAAAATTTTAAAAAATTCGATGTCAGAAGATAAGTATCGGCGCAAAGCCGATATTTTTATATCTAAATTTTACCAAGTATTAAAAAATTTAGCATAAACTGTGCCTTGATGTGACGTTTTATCAAAAGGACAAATTTTATGAAAAGAATGTTTTTATTGGCAACAAGTGCGCTGTTGTTTGCGCATCAGGCCAAAGCGGTGGATGTACAACCGTATGTCGGTGCGGACTATGTGTATTCATGGGCCAATCTTGAAGACAGCGAATATTTCAAAGACCATTTTCAGGCCATCAATGTGTCGGCAGGCATAATGGCGACTTCTGTGATGGGTTTGGAATTGTCTTATCAACAATCGCAACAAAACAAAAAGTCATCAGTCATCGGTCAAACCAAAATAGAATATAAAATTTTGGCGTTGGACGGTGCTTATTATGCAGGTGTGCTTGAAAATTTGCAAATTGTCGGTACGGCAGGCCTCGGTTATTATGAAGCCAAAGGCAAGTTGAAAAACGCCGGCGTTTTAGACCACGGAGACAATGAGCATTTCGGTCTGCGCTTCGGTTTGGGTTTGCAATACAGCATTGACAGCAATTGGGCGTTGCGTGTGATGGGAAGATATCACTATGTGGACGGTGATGCATTAAAGCATATGACGGATATGACCGTCGGTGCACGTTATTATTTTTAAGACGTACGTTTATTGAGAGTATTTGCGCATGATATGCATATTGCAGGCATGCGCATTTTTTTTTGATAAGTCGGTCTTTAATCACCGAAACCATTGGCACAAGTGATGCCCAAAAAACTATTGATTATTGGCAGGAACGCATTTATTGTAAATAAAAAATATCATTTGAAAGTGTTAAGAGTGCAAAAGAAATTTTCTGTTTTATTGGTTCCTCAATCGGAGGTTATTTACGGCACAGGCGGGGCGATAACGATTTTTAAAAACTTTGCCAATATGCTGCAACAAAACGGCTTTGCCATCACCTCAATCTGTGATTCGAAAGAAAACGGGCGTCCGAAAAATCTACATAAAGATATCAAGTTTGTAAATTTGGAAACACAAAAAAACAACCAAACTTTTTCTGAAAGTTTTAACGACTATTTGCAAAAAAACAGACCGAATTTAATTATTTTCTTTTTTCCCGTTCTTTATGCCAAAGCAAATATGAGGCCCGAGTTTGACGATATTCCGCGCATTTTAATGATTCATTCGAGACCGGATATTTATTTTACATCCAAAAAGAAAGTTCTTCAAAAATTGGAAAAACTGTATAAAAACACCACGACGCAGGTTTTGCTGCCCGGTTTTTTAAGACTTTTGCCGGACTATATTCGGCATTCAAGCACCATATCCATTTCAAACCCGGTTTATCAACACAAACAAAAAGCAGACTTAACAACAGAACACAAAAAAATTATCTATCTTTCGCGTATCGATAAATGGAAAGGCCAAAAATTTTTAATCAAATCTTTCAAAAAAATTGCAAACAAATACCCTGATTGGCAAATTGATATTTACGGCGATTCGACCCCGAAGGAATATGCCGATATTGTTTTGAAAGATTTAATCAAAAAAGAAAAACTTGAAAAACAAATTTTCTTAAAAGGGGTGACCGATACACCGTTTGAAACATATTTAAATTATGATTTTTGCGTCTTTCCTTCGTATTTTGAAGGATTCCCATTAGGGCTCAGCGATGCTTTGGGCGTCGGTTTGCCAGCGATCGGGTTAAAAGGATGTTCCGGCGTTAATGAATTAATTCAAGACGAATATAACGGTTTTCTGTGTGAAGAAGATGAAAATGCCTTTGCAAGCGCCATCGAAACCCTGATTTGCAACCGTCAAGAGCGCATTCAAATGGGCCAAAACGCTATCAAAAGCGTTACAAAATATGATGAAAGCAAAATCAACAAACAATGGCTTGAATTGATAGATGCCATATTAAATCAAAAGAAAATTCCTCAAACAAAACAACCGGCACAAACAAATGAATTTTTCAGTATCAAAAAGATAAAATCGATGAAAAATTACACGTTGTCTCAAAAATGCCGATTATGGTTGATGAAAAAAATCAGTCATTAAAATTTTGCCGCAAAAGGCTTATTTCATCTGCCCAACCCTGTAAATCGTTCGGTGTTTCCAAGACAAACGGCAAATGCTTTAATTTCGGATGATTGATAAAGCGAACGATAGCATCTAAACCAATAGTTCCCTTGCCGATTTGCTCATGACGATCTTTGTTGGAGGCAAACGGCATTTTGCTGTCATTTAGGTGAACAGCTTTAAGCCTGTCTAACCCGATGATGCGGTCAAACTCTTCCAACACGCCGTCAAGATTGTTTTTAATGTCGTAACCTGCAGAATAAACGTGGCAAGTATCTAAACAGACACCTATTTTTTCTTTCAAATTTACGCGGTCAATAATCGCTTGGATTTCTTTAAATGTAGAGCCGACTTCAGAGCCTTTACCTGACATGGTCTCGAGCAACACGGTTGTTGATTGGTCGGGGCTTAAAACCTCGTTTAACAACGCGGCAATCATTTGGATGCCTTGGTCGATTCCCTGTCCGACATGCGAGCCCGGATGAAAATTGTAATAATTGCCCGGCACATATTCCATGCGCTTTAAGTCATCAATAAACACAAGTTTGGCAAATTCGCGCGTTTTTGGGTTGTCAGAGCAAGGGTTTAATGTGTAGGGCGCGTGTGCAACAAATTTTTGAAAATGATGATGTTGCGCGATTTGCAAGAACTTTTGAACATCATTGACGTTGATGTCTTTGGCTGCACCGCCTTGCGGATTTCGCGTAAAAAACTGAAAGGTATTGGCGCCGATGTAAAGTGCGTCATTTGCGATGCCCGTAAAACCTTTGGAACTTGAGAGATGTGAGCCGATGATAAGCATTAAATTTTCTTTCAATGAGAACAAATTAAAGATACTCTAAAAGAAAACAACAAAAGATAAAAGCAATTTTTTGATAAATTTACAAAAAAAAGACTTGCGGTACAAAAAATAATGGTGTATGAGTATGCTACAATTTATCGGATTGTAGTTCAGCCTGGTAGAACGCTTCGTTCGGGTCGAAGAGGTCGCTGGTTCGAGTCCAGTCAATCCGACCAACACAAGAAAATCCTACCCTTGCGGTAGGATTTTTTGTGTTGAAAGCGAAAGCGTTGGAGGCGAACCGGCGAGAAGCTGGTTTGACCACAAGCGAAAGGCACACGGGAGTGTGCCGGTCGGCAAAGCCGATGAGCGTAGGGGCGACGAAGTGAAACGAAGTCAGTCCAGTCAATCCGACCATAAAAAGATCACCCTTTACGGGTGTTTTTTATTGGGCGAAATAAATAGATTTTGAATTCTTAAAAATCTCTTGACGTTAAGACCATTTTAATTTCTAATAAAAACAGTCTTAAGAAAGAAGAAAAGTATGAAAAAAATACTATTTTTATTTGTTTGTTTGCTTATTTCTAAGGTTTCGTTGGCAGATAACGTTATCTTAATGATCGGGGACGGTATGGGTGAAAACCACCTGAAATGTGCGTCTGCAGACAAAGCAATTTATATTATGACACTACCGATAAAAGGATGGGTACATACACATTCTGCAAACAATCAAATTACAGATTCGGCTGCTTCCGCAACCGCATATGCCTGTGGCGAAAAAACAAACAACCGCATGCTCGGAAAATTTGCCGGCGGTGATGATTGTCAAACAATTGCGGAAAAGGCCGTTCAAGAGGGTTTGTCGGTGGGTATTTATTCTACGGATTATGCAACCGGTGCAACCCCGTCTGCTTTCTTTGCACATGTCTACAACAGAAATGACAGAAAAACAATAGCATCTTATAAATTACGTGCGCAAAATGTGATGGATATCAAAGTTCCCGTTTCTAAAATTTCACAGGAAGTTGAGGCCGCATTAAACAAGTTGAAAAATAATACAAAAGGATTTTTTGCGATGTTTGAAGGTGCGCTGATTGATACCTATTCTCATCACAACAAACTTGATAAAATGAAAGAAGAACTTTACGACTTTGATTTGGCTGTTAAGTTTGCCTCGGATTTTGTGCGTGAAAACCCGGATACAACTCTCATTGTGCTTGCGGATCATGAAACCGGAGGTTTGTCGGATGAGTGCCGGTATACTCAAAAATCACATAGCGGAACAGATGTGCCGGTATATGCCGACGGAAAGCATGCAGAGTTGTTTGACGGCAAACAGGATAATATTGAAATTTATAAGAAAATGTATCAAATTTTATTTGAAAATTGAGGCCGTTTTGCAAAAAAAACGCTTATCTTGTAAGATAAGCGGTTTAACA
>JAGCTK010000011.1 GCA_017963715.1 Alphaproteobacteria bacterium
TAAAAAATACCCGATGGCTGCACCAACAATAACGGCACTGATAAAATCAATACTCAACTGAAAACCCGTTATGGCACCCGCCGAGCGTACATCATCATCGGCTTTGTCTTTGATTTGTCGTGACGTTTGCTTAAAAGCCTTGATTTTTGTGTCGAGCGTTTCGATGTCTTTGGGTGTTTGCATTATTCTTCTTCCGTGTCTGTGTCTTGGTCTGAAAATTTATCCAAATAATCTTTAAGTTCGTGGATGCTGGACACACCTGCAATGATTTCACGCTTATCACCTGATGTTATGAGCAAAGCCGGTGTGCCTTTAATCCCAAGTTTATCAATGGCTTCTTGGCGATGAAACAAAACTTCTTTGGCCGTCGCGTCATTTTTTAAGCATTTTGAAACCTGTTCCTGCTTCAAACCGTTTTTGACGGCATAATTCACAAAATGGGGCATCGGATCAGTGGCGAGTGACCATTCGCGCTGTTTTGAAAACAAAAGGTTGATGACATCCGTTTTTTGCTTACCCTCAAAACATTCGGATAGTAATGCCGCCTGCATAGAACGTTTATCAAGCGGAAAATGGATAAATGATAACTTGATTTTGCCCGTATCAATATAATCTTTTTTGAGTTTTGGCAACATGTTGAGGTGAAAATCGGCGCAATGCGTGCATCCGAGTGATGAAAATTCATAAATACTGATGGGGGCATCCGGATTGCCAATCATAAATTCTTGCGGCAAATTGAGAGCAACATTGTCTTTAACGGGTTCGGACAAGGGGGCAGGAACGGCATCAGCCGAGTCTTCGGAAGATAAAAAATTATCAAAAAAACCGGCCTGTGCATCTTTAATCAAATAAAAACCACCGTCTTCATACACAAAACCCTTGTAAGACAAATAGGTATACATGCCGAAAAGATACACCAAGGCGGCACTGATGATAAAACTGATACGGTGTATAAATTTTTCCAAAATCAATTCTCCTTTTTTTGAGCGGCAAGTATATGCTTTGCCAATTCTGCCAAATGCTCTTTAAGTTCTTGATGTTGAACACAAGAGGTTATGGTGTCAATATAGGTTTGCTCATCTTCGCTGACAAGCATTTTCTTATCAATATCCGCAGATTTTGTTGTTTTATTTTGGATAGGCAAATTCTCACTTTGAATAATTTTAATCCGGCTGACCGCTTTGTAGCCGAAATATGTGTTGATTTTTTCGAGGATAATGGGTTGCTTATGGGCAATTTCAAGGGCAAAAGCACCCGAAAAAACAAGCAGATGCAAAGTGCCTTCTTCGCGTTTGTCTTTCGGAAAATCAATTTTTTGCGGGATACAGTATTGTCCAAGTTCATCCCCGACAATCGTTGTCCAATGTTGTAAAATATCGACTTCGATAAAACCGTGTTTACCCAAGAGTTTTGTTGCGACATCGCCGACGCTTTGTGATAATGGTGTCAGGCCATTGGCTTTTTTATTGTGATTGATGATATCTTTGGACTTCATGCGAATACTCTCACTGATTAAAATCTTTTAAGGGATGTTTTTCAAATACCTCTTTAATGATATGATCTTCGGACAAATGCGTATAAATTTCGGTTGTGGCAATATTTTCGTGTCCGAGCATTGTTTGTACGGCACGCAAAGACACATCATGATTGACCAAATTGGTGGCAAAAGAATGACGCAGGGTATGCGGTGAAAGTTTTGAGGGTGACATACCTTGCAAAACGGCCACCTCTTTTAATTTTTTGAAAAAGGAATCGCGCGTTATATGTCCTTCATGTGCCTTGTCGGATGGGAATAAAAAAGGGTTTTTCTTGCTTGTTGTCAGTTGTGGCCGAATATCGGCAATGTATTGAAAGAGAAGTTTGTTGACCGCTTCATCAAAGAAGACGATTCGTTCTTTGTTGCCTTTACCTTTGATAAGAATTTGCTTTTTATCATGCAAAATATCCGTCAATTTTAAGGTGACAACTTCGGAGATACGAAGTCCGGTGGCAAACATCAACTTTATCATAACGGCCGTCCGCTTGAAAGAGGGGTTATCTTTTTCAAAAGCGGCCGAAAACAAGGTCTCGATTTGTTGCTCGGTCAAAAATTTAGGCAACGGGTGCTCTTTTTTGGGTGTGACGATGTCAGGCAACAAATTTGAGGCCAAAACTTTTTCTTCAATCAAAAACTTCCAAAACATCCGAACGGCTGACAATTTACGCTGAATGGATTTGACGGCATAAGCGTGTTCGCTTAAATAAACCACAAATTTTGAAATATCATCGGATGTAACAGAATTCGCCTGCACCTTGGAAACCTCGAAAAACTGTGTCAAATCTCGTCTGTAAGATTCCAAAGTGTTTTGTGAACAGCCCTTTTGAGCCGACATCATATCTAAAAAAAGTAAAATGTGATCATTCATCGCTTAATGTATCGTCATTGAGATATCTTTTTCAATGCGTTTTGCAACGGGCGTAATGTCTTTCAAACTTAAAAACAAAAATGCACCGATCAAAACGACCAAAACCGTATAAACCATCCATTTGTATTTTTTACGTTTCATGGTAGATTACCTTCTCAAAAATGTTGATATATCATTTTAATGTGGTTATAATGCTGGCATATTTTGTTAAAAGAAGCGTTAAAAAATGAAAAAAAATATCAATAAAATCATTTTGCTGGTCGGTTTGATGGGAAGCGGTAAAACAAGTGTCGGTAAAAGGCTGGCACAAAAACTTGATTTGCCTTTTGTCGATGGCGACAGAGAAATTGAAAAAGCATCAGGCTTGGCATTGGTGGATGTGCTCAAATGTTTCGGCAGAGAAGAATATCGAAACGGTGAGATGCGCGTGATGAAGCGCTTGCTTTCGGGCGAGCCGTGCGTTTTGGCATCCGGCGGGGGCTCATTTGTTGCGGAACAAACACGTCGTTTGGCCAAACAAAATGCGTTGACCGTGTGGCTGAAAGCCGATATCGATACACTTTATCATCGCACATACGGGCGTAAACCAAGGCCGTTTTTACAGTGTTCCGATACTGATTTTAAGCAAAAACTCGAAGATTATATCAAAGAAGAATATCCTTACTATCAAGAGGCGGATATTGTGGTTGAAACAAAAAATGAACGTGTGGAACACACGGTTAATCGGGTTGTCTCGGCTCTTAGCAATTTTTTGGGGGAAACATGGTAAGATCAAATGAGCGTTCAAATACGTCCCTTCGGCCCGTCAGTATTGAAACGGAGGTTAATCCGAATGCAGCCGGCTCGTGTCTGATTAAATGCGGCGGCACACATGTGTTGTGCACGGCAAGTGTGACGACGGATTTGCCGGAGTGGCTCAAAAATGCCTCAAAGGGTTGGGTAACGGCAGAATATGCCATGTTGCCTTGCGCGACTTCCACACGTGTGGCCCGTGAAAAAAATCTGCATGCCGGTCGGACACATGAGATTCAGCGCTTAATCGGTCGATCATTGAGAAGTGTCGTAGATTTAGAGAGTTTGAAAGGCTACCAGATTATCATCGATTGTGATGTTTTGCAAGCAGACGGCGGAACGCGGACGGCGTCGGTGACAGGCGCATTCGTGGCACTTTATATCGCCTTAACAAAAATGAAAAATGACGGTCTTATGAATGTGTTTCCCATCAAGGAATTTGTTGCGGCCGTTTCATGCGGGATGAAAGACGGTGAAGTTTTGCTTGATTTGGATTACGGTGAAGATTCAACGGCCGATACCGATTCTAATTTCGTGATGACACAAAGCGGCAAAATTGTTGAAATACAGGGAACGGCCGAAAAAGTGCCTTTCAGCGAAGATGAATTTTTAGAGTTGTTGCATACGGCACGAAGCGGCATATCTCAGTTGATTAACCAGCAAAAGGAGGCACTCGGTATTAAATGAAAGAGTTGATTTTTGCGAGCCATAATCAAGGAAAAATAAAAGAATTGCGCGAAATGTTGACACCGCTTAACATCAAAGTTTTGTCGGCAGATGATATGTCTTTGCCCGATGTTGAAGAAACGGGAACGACGTTTGAAGAAAATGCCATCTTAAAAGCCAAAACCATTTCAGTGTTGACAAAGATGCCTGTTTTAGCAGATGATTCCGGCCTTTGTGTTGATGCTTTGGGTGGGCGGCCCGGTGTGTATACGGCACGATATGCGCCCAATCGTAATTTTGATTTGGCCATGGATATGCTCTTAAAAGAATTGGATGAAGCGGCAAATCCGTCACGCGCGGCGCATTTTTCGTGCGTTTTGGCACTTTGTTTTCCAAACGGTGAAAAAGTATGTTTCGAAGGCCGAGTGGATGGCACGATTGCCAATCAAAAAAGCGGCTCTGCCGGCTTTGGTTTTGACCCGATTTTTATCCCGTCAGGTTATGATTTGACATTTGCCGAGTTGGGTCGCGAGATTAAAAATCGAATTTCGCATCGCGGAAGGGCTTTGCAAAAATTGGCTGTATATCTCAAAGCACAAGGATAATCATGCCCCAAAACGTCTATAATATACCGTTCGGTGCACCGTTTTTTGATACACTCGCCAAGCGTTTTTTAGAAAAGTATCGTCATCAGGAACTTAAACTTTCGGATGTGTTGTTCTTGGTGCAAAACAGACGAAGCGCTGTTTCTTTCAGAGAGGCTTTTTTGCGTCAGAACGGCTTAAAGCCGTTTTTGTTGCCTCAAATTGTGGCCGTCGGTGATATCACAGATGATGCTTTGTGGTTGCGCGATGAGGATATTGCAGTTTCAAGTATCAGTGGTCAGGAAAGATTGTTTTTGTTTGCAAAATTGATTGTATCCAAACATGATGTTTACGGCATTAAAGATATCACTTTTGTGCAGGCACTTGCCTTGGCTGCTGATTTGGCACGCTTGATTGATGCGATTTACGACCAAAATTTAAGCTTTGATGACCTCAATTTGTTGGTGCCGGAAGAATATGCGGCGCATTGGCAAGAAACGCTTAAATTTTTGAAAATCATCACAAGTTTTTGGCCGGAGATCCTCAAAGAAAGAGGTTTGGTAGACCCGGCATTCAAAAAAAATCAGATGTTAAAAGCAAAGGCCAAGATGTGGCGGAGTAATGTGCCGACAGACAACATTGTGGCAGTCGGTCTTAATCCGGCTTTTGACGGCTTAAAAGATGTATTATCGGCCATTCAAGCATTGCCGTGCGGTGAAATTTATTTATACGGTTTGGACAGATATTTGCCCGATGATGTTTTTGACACCCTAACACCGACACATCCTCAGTTTGAAAACAAAGAGATGTTAAGCCTTTTGAATATCAAACGCGAAGATGTTGAAGATATTGCCTCATCTGACAACCCGATGCGTACCGTCTTGATTTCGGAGATGATGCGTCCGGCCGAAACAACGGCTGAGTGGCAGTTTGTGCCCCAAAAAATAAAATTTGAACAGGCCTGTCAAGGTATGCATTTGATTGAGTGTGCAGATACTTATGAAGAAGCAGCATCTATTGCGCTGATGATGCGTGAAGTTTTGGAAACGCCCGAAAAAACAGCCGTTTTGGTTACGCCGGACAGAACATTGGCACGTTGTGTGTCTGCGGCGCTTAAACGATTTGGAATTGATATTGATGATTCATCGGGGTTGCCGCTTCATTTATCGATGATCGGTATCTATTTAAGACAGATTATTGATGTGGTGCAAAATGATTTTGATGCCGTTTCGGTTGCGGCATTGCTTAAAAATCCGTTTGTGCGTTTAGGTCGCTCGGCGCGTGCATTAAGTGTTGAAGTTAGGACAAACGAACTTGAAAAAAGATTGCCTCAGTTTGACCAAACGCCCGAGGCATTGTATGCCGATGATATTTTAACAACCGAGTTAAAGCAGGCATTAAAGCCTTTGTGCGATTTATATGCGCAATCAAGCGTGTCACTAAAAACGCTGATGCAGGTTTATATACAAACGGCTGAATACTTGGCACAAAATGATGAGATGAGCGGGGCGCAAAATTTGTGGCGCCATGAAGACGGCAAAAAGGCTGCGGCCTATTTGGCACAAGTGCTTGAAAAAGCGGATATTATCGGTTCTATCAATCCGCATGACTTCGGAGCCGTGTTGACAACTTTGCTGTCGACGGAAAGCGTGCGCAAAAACTACGGAACGCATCCGAGACTTAAAATTTTGGGCACGATTGAGGCACGATTTAACGGATTTGATGTGACAATTATCGGTGGTGTCAATGAGGGGGTATGGCCTCAGTTGCAAATCGGTGATCCTTTTATGTCTCATACCATGAAAAAAGATTACGGCTTGCCTTTGCCCGAGCAAAATATCGGTATTGCCGCTTTTGATTTGAGTGCTTTGCTTGCTGCCAAAGAGGTTTATTTGACACGATCTGTTCGCACCTGCGGTACACCGACCAACAAATCGCGTTATTGGTTGAGGCTTGAAACGATGCTTCGTCTGCTGACAAAAAATGAGGACAGTTTGACCGACACATTTTATCAAACCTTGGCACGCCGGCTGAATACCCCAAATAAATATATTACAATAGAACCTGCGGCACCAAGGCCGCCCGTTGATGCAAGACCACGCCGCTTTTCGGCGACATCTCTTGAAAAATTGATGCGTAACCCTTACGAAATTTATGCGCGCTATATTTTGAGACTGAAGGTTTTGAACGATTTGGGCTCGGATGTGCAACATACATTGTACGGCACCATCGTGCACAAAATTTTGGAAGATTTTGCAACCAAATATTCTGGCGTTTTGGATAATCATGCGTATGAATATTTGATAAAACTCGGCGCAGACGAGTTGGCGCGTTATCCGTTGGATGTTAAAGACAAAGCGTTTTTTGCGGCAAAGTTTGAAAAAACGGCGATGTGGGTTTGTGAAACCGAAAGCGTTTATCGCCAAGATATCAAACATGTATGGCCCGAAGTTAAAGGAAAAATAACGCTTGATATGCCTTATGCGCCCGTTGTGATTGAGGCGCGTGCCGACAGAATAGATGAAACATATGACAATATGTATCGCATTATCGACTATAAAACGGGGAGGGTGCGCTCAAAAGATGAGATGGAAAAAGGGTATGCGCCGCAATTGGCCGTTGAAGCACTGATTGCTTTCAATGGCGGTTTTGAAAAGGCGGATGTGTTATTGCCGGCCAAAAATGTGGACAGGCTGATTTACTGGCAACTCGGCAAAAAAATTGTGTGTTATGACGAAGATATTGATGATTTGCTTGAAAAAACGCAAGAACGTCTCAGGCAATTAATTTCGGTGTTTGATTTTGAAACAACACCTTATTTAGCGCGTCCCAATCCGAAACATTTAGACGAATATGCTGTATACGAGCATTTGGCTCGTTTGAAAGAATGGAGCGAGGTGCTGAGCGATGACTGATATGACAACCGTTGAACAGCAAAAAAAAGAGCGTTCGGCTTTGGCACAGCGTCAACAGCAAAGTGCTTCCGATCCGAAACATTCCGTTTGGGTGGAAGCGTCGGCCGGTACGGGTAAAACCAAGGTGTTATCCGACAGGGTGTTCAGATTATTGCTAAAAGGCGTTGAGGCCTCCAAAATTTTGTGTTTGACCTACACCAAAGCGGCAGCGGTCGAAATGAAATCGCGCATTTATGACAAACTCTCCAAATGGGTTGCTTTAGATGATGCTCAATTACTAAAAGAGTTGTATGAACTTGACGACACGTGCAATTTTGCAAGTGATGAGATGCTATCCAAAGCGCGCACGTTGTTTGCCGCAACACTTGATGCGCCAATGCCGATTAAGATCGAGACAATACATGCTTTTTGTGAAGAAATTTTGAAAAAATTTCCGCTTGAAGCAGGTATTTCACCTTATTTTGAGGTGATGGACGAACGTGCGACTTCTGAGGCTTTGGATGGCATTATCCATCGGATTTTAAGCAAGATGGATGATTTTGACTTGCCCACTATTAAAGAATCTGTGTTGTTTTTAATTTCTCATGTCAGCGAATTTAATTTCGGTCAATTATTGGCTTCGCTTGCCGTGCAACGCAATCACCTGATGCAAATTTTTGCTGAGTTTGACACTCAAGAGGCGTTTTTGGCGCATTTAAGGCAAAAACTTGATTTGAAACCAAGTGACACGGCAGAAAGTGTGACGACCGATTTTGCTGCCGCCATCGACAGACCCTTGCTTAAACAATGTGTCGAGGCGATGATGCATGGCACACCCACCGATCAGCATTGCGCCGAAATTTTAGAGCAGAATTTAATAACATTTGATATCGGCTCGTATGAAACGGTATTTTTAACACAGACCGGCACAATTAAATCACGTTTAGTCACAAAAAAAGTCAAAACACAATTTGAGGCAATCGACAATGTGCTATTGATGGAAGCAGAGCGTTTGCTTGATTTTAAAGAAAAATTGAAAAGCATCAAAATTTTTGAGTCAAGTCGTGCGATGTCTATGATTGCACGCTATTTGATAGATGAATATCAACTTTATAAGCGTCAGAATGCCAAATTGGATTATGAAGATTTAATCATTTTAACCAAGAATCTCTTTGAAAAGTCAGATATGGCTGCTTGGGTGCTGTATAAATTAGACGGCGGATTGGAACATGTTTTGATCGACGAAGCGCAAGATACATCCCCTGATCAATGGGCAATTATCAAAGCCCTAACGGATGAATTTTTTGCCACAAAAGAATCGCAAAAACATCGCACGGTTTTTGCGGTGGGTGACAGAAAACAATCAATTTACGGTTTTCAGGGTGCAAGGCCCGAAAAATTTGATGAGATGAGCCGTTTTTATCAGCAAAAGATTGATAATTTTTGCAAAGTAAGGTTGGATGTGTCATTTCGTTCGACTGCAGCCGTGTTGAACACAGTCAACAGCCTGTTTGCTGGGGAAGATGCTCAAAAAGGGGTTGCAAGCCAAGATGCAAAGGTCGACCATTTGCCTTATAGAATAGGTGAGGGCGGCTTGGTTGAAATATGGCCTGTTTCGGAAAACGAAAAAGATGATGAGCCGGATATTTGGTATCCCCCGGTGGAACGGCGTGTCAAAACGTCGGGTATGCAAAAACTGGCACTCAAATTGGCTTTAAAAATCAAAGAAATGGTAGAAAAGGGGGAAATTTTGGCCTCCAAAGGCCGTCCGTTGCAATACGGCGATTTTTTGGTGCTGGTGCAACGACGCAACGCTTTTATGGAAGAATTTGTGAGAGTGGCCAAAAAGAACAACGTTGCTGTGTGCGGTGTTGACAGGATGAAACTCGGTGAAGAACTTGTGATTGAAGATTTGATTTCACTTTCCAAATTTTTGTTGTTGCCTTATGACGATTTGAGTTTGGCCGAAGTCTTAAAATCACCGCTTTATAATTTGAGAGATGATGACTTGTTTAGCCTTTGTTATAATCGAGGCGAAATGTCGCTGTGGCAAAGGTTGCACACCATGAAAAAATATGAGCCGGTTGTCTTGAGTTTGACCGATTTGTTAAATGCGGCCGATACCAAGCGCCCGTTTGAACTTTTCAGCAGTGTTTTAATCGAGCAGGGCGGCTATCAAAAAATTGTGGCTCGTCTCGGAGATGAAGTCAAAGATGCGTTGGATGAATTTATGAATTTAACGCTTGCCTTCGAAAGTGAGCATGTCCCGAATTTGCAAAACTTTATCCGATGGATTGAGGCTTCGCAAACCGAGGTCAAACGTGAACTTGATCAAAACAACACCAATGCCGTGCGTATTATGACGGTCCATGGCTCAAAAGGTTTGCAAGCGCCCGTTGTGATTTTGGCAGATACCATTCGTGAAGTCAAAACAAGCAGAGCAACCGGACTGATTTTTGATGAAGATGCGGCCTATTTTGCACTCAGCACGCAAGATTATACCGGGGCCTGCGAACAAGCGCATCAGGAAAGTGTCGATAAAGCCTATGATGAATACAGACGCTTGCTCTATGTTGCGATGACGCGTGCGGAAGACCGGCTTTATATCGCAGGTTACGGCACACCCAAAAAAGAAGACCAAAGTTGGTATCATCTGCTTGAAAAAACACTTTTAAAGACCGGCACCAAAGAGGAATCGGGTGTTTTTGTA
>JAGCTK010000130.1 GCA_017963715.1 Alphaproteobacteria bacterium
AAAATGTCTTTGGCTTCGTGTTTGTTTGTGCCTTCAAAACGCGCCACAAGCGGTATGTTAAGCCCGATATCCGAAATGGCGGCAATAATCCCGTCTGCCACCAGATTGCATCTTAAAAAACCGCCTAAAATATTGATGATAATCCCTTCCACCTTGGGGTTACTCATCATAATTTTTAAGCTATCCGCAATTTTTTGATCATCCACGCCGCCCTTGAGATTAAGCGAGCAAGCCACTTTTTCGCCCATCTGCTCCAAATAATCTTCAGCGGCACAGGCCAACCCGTCACCGTTAACAATCAAACCGATATTTCCGTCTTCAAATTCCAGATATTTAAAGCCGCAGTTTGCCGCTTTAATCACATTTTCACCAACAACGGAATCATCTCGCATACCTGCAATATCCGGATGTCTGAATAACGCATTGTTGTCAAACGAAATTTTGGCATCCAAAGCCACAAATTCGCCTGTTTGCGTCAGGCCGACCGGATTGATTTCAAGCAGCGTGGCATCCAAAGCCACAAAAGCCTTATGCAGATTTTGCACCAGCATTTTAAGCGCCGGCAAATATTTTTTTTCCAATTTCAAAAACGACAACAGACGCAAAACATCATCTTCTTTGATTTTGTGGTGCAAATCAAGATTGATTTTCAAAATGGCATTGGGCGATTTTTGCGCCAATTCCACAATATCATCCGTCGTCCGCGATGCAAGCACGGTCACACATGATGCAATCCGATTGACCACAAAACTCAAATAAAATGATTTTTTGATTTTTTCAAACGCCTCGATATAAACGCGACTGACAAGTTTGCCTTTTTTATCGGTCTGCGGCGTTTTAAGCTGTCCGCCGAACATTTGAGCACTGATATGCTCCACCTCACCGAAATTGCGCACAATCTCGATGCCCGAAATTTTTTCTTTCTTTCGTGTTAAAAAATGCCCTTTGGCACGCGCACCGGCCTGAATTTGTGCTTTCAAGACCCATGGCCCGTTTGGGCTGATTTTTAAGGCGGCTCGTTTGGCTTCCGATGGTGTATAGGCAATCAAACCTTTCGGCACATTGATTTTGAATTTTTTTAAGAGCGCTTTGGCTTGATATTCATAAATATTCATTCCATCGTCTTTTCAAACTGCGCGGCATAAAAACGGATTTTATCGACCATCGATCGCATCCCGTTTCGCCGACTGGGGCTTAAATGTTCTTCTAACCCCAGTTTATCAAAAATTTTTTCAACTTCAATATTTTTTATCTCAGTGATATTTTTTTGATGATAAACAGCCAGCAAAATACTGATAATCCCTTTGACCATAATCGCATCGCTATCGGCCCGAAAACAAAACTTTTTGTCTTGCATAGACGGCACAAGCCACACTTCCGACTGACAGCCCGCCACTTTAAAAGCATCCGTTTTTAAGTTATCCGGCAAAGGCTCTAATTGTTCGCCCAACTCTATCAAATATTGATATTTGTCTTCCCACGATTCCAAAAAGGCAAAATTTTCAATCAGTGTTTCAAGGTTTTCCATTTTTTCCTCTAAAACAAATCGACCATTGCGCGACCTTCGTCGGTCATTTTTTCAATACTCCACTGGGGCTCCCACACAATTTTGACTTCAACCTGCCCCGTATCGTTAAGCAGGCTTACGGCATCGGCCACCTGCTGCGGCAAAATACCGGCCACCGGGCATCCGGGCGCTGTCAATGTCATATCAATCAAAACATCACCGTTTTCT
>JAGCTK010000131.1 GCA_017963715.1 Alphaproteobacteria bacterium
ACAAATGTTAGAATCATCTCGAGCAATTCATACTCGGGCATGGATGCGCCTTCATCTTTAAAAAAACGGGCTCTCAACCTTTTTCTGTGGCCGGCATTGAGATTTTGGGCATCTTCCGTCATATTATTCATGTTCCTCTGAAGTTATATCAAGACATCTTAATATACATCGACCTCTATGTCAATTGCTTGCAACGACATGTGCATCGTTTGAGGGTGCGGTAGGCTATTGCAAACTGTTTGATGTCGGGCTGAAGTTTTTAATCTTCGGCAGGGCATAATTTTCGACAATAAAGGCAAGTGTTTTATTGACCATTTTATCCGTATCTTTGAGTGTTTTGCACAAAAGTTGCGGATCTTCGCCTTTTTGAGCACGCTGTTGTAAGGTTTGATAAACACCGCCGAGTTCGGCAAGCGAATCGGCCACATCGGCTAAATATGCGGGGAGTTTAAGTTCCGACATACCACCCCAAAAACCTTCCAAAAAGCCAAATTCCAACTCATCATGGCGTATATGAGCAAAAAGCGCAATATTATCAAGGCTTTGATATGATAAGGTCAAGTGATTAAAAGCGATATCTTCCAAGATTTTATCCCAAAGGCCCATAAAGAATTTAAAAAATAATTCCGCTTCTTTTTTGGTTTCTAAGCGCGGTGTTTGTCCGTCCGGCCAAAAGGATGAAATAATATCCGTTGGTCTAAGATTTTGATTTGGCGAACAAATTGCGCCGGCAAAACGCATCTTGACCACTTCTAATGGCACTTCGCATTCGTAGTGGGCTAAAAATTTTTTAAAATTATCGTCACCGATATATTGATTATATTCATTTTGGCTTTGCATTTAAATTCTTCTTCGTATATGATAAACCAGATTTGTGAATGTAATATAGGAAAACACAACGAAAATGTCCAGCATAAAAATCGTCTCTCTTGCCAGTTTTTTGCTTATATTGGGTGCTTGCTCGGTATTTGAACCTTTTGTTGATAGGCGACGAAATGCAGGACAGACCGACCCCGCCAAAATTTATGTCGGCCGCTCAACGCCTCAAAAACCGGCGATTTGCTCCAATAATTTGTGGACAAAGGCAGAGACCATTCAGGCATTGGCCGATAAAGAATGTCAAAAACATCACACGGGGACACATGCCGTCAAAACAGATGTTTCGCATTTGACTTGCAAACTGATGTTGCCCACTCACACATACTTTGAATGTCAAAAATAGAAAGAAAAAATAATGCAATCTCTTGAAGAAAAATTAAACTTAAAAATTAAAAAAATATTTCAATCATTTGATTATGATGAAAAATTTGCTTTTGTAAAATTATCCGACAGACCGGACTTGAGCGACTTTCAATGCAACGGCGCCTTGGCGGTGGCAAAAATTGTCAAACAAAATCCGCGCGATATCGGCAGCAAAATTGCCGAAGCATTGGCTGCAGATGATGATATTGAGACCGTGTCGGTTGACGGCCCGGGTTTTATCAATATCCGCCTAAAAAATACAACACTTGCCGCTTATATGGATGAAATGGCGCAAGATACGCGGTTGGGTTGTTCCAAAACTGCAGAGCCGAATACGATTGTCATGGATTTTGGCGGGCCGAACGTGGCCAAAGCCTTGCATGTCGGGCATTTGCGCTCGGCCGTGATTGGCGAATCAATACGCCGGACGCTTGATTTTATGGGAAATCGCGTGATTTCGGATGTGCATTTCGGCGATTGGGGAACGCCGATGGGTATGATTTTGGCCCAAATCGTGTTTGAAAAAGGTGATTTGTCTGAAGTTGAAACATATGATATTGAAACGATTTCGGCCTTTTATAAACGTGCCAATATCCGCTGTAAAGAAGATGAAAAAGCGGCTGAAACGGCGCGCATGATGACGGCACAGTTGCAAAACGGCAAGCCGGAATATGTTGCGGCATGGAAGCATCTTCGACAAGTGTCCGTTGATGCCGTCAAAGAAAACTATGACGAACTTGATGCACATTTTGACCTTTGGCTCGGTGAAAGCGATGCACATAATGTGTGCGCCGAGATTGTTAAATTGGCGGCGCAAAAAGGTGTGTCCGAGGTCGATGACGGTGCAACGATTATCCGGCTGGCACCCAAAAACAAGCCGATGCCGCCCGTAATCCTTGTGAAATCAGACGGCGGATTCGGCTATCAGGTTACGGACATCGCAACAATTAAAATGCGCGTGGATGATTTGCACGCCGACGAGATTGTGTATGTGGTAGACAAGCGTCAGTCACTGCATTTTGAGCAGATTTTTGAAGTCTCCGGTATCTTGGAACTTGCCCCAAAAACTGAAATGACGCATGTTGGTTTCGGAACGGTCAACGGGCCCGACGGCAAACCTTTTAAAACCCGTGACGGCGGTGTGATGAACCTCAAAGATTTGATTGAGATGAGTAAGGACAAGGTGCGCTCATCGATGCCGAAAGCCGATGAAGTCGAGGGATATGGCACCAAAGAAATTGATGAGTTGGTCCGGC
>JAGCTK010000132.1 GCA_017963715.1 Alphaproteobacteria bacterium
ATTCCGGCAACGTGATGGGTTATGCCTTTATGGCTGTAACCAATCGTCAGGCTGTCGGCGTTGGCAGTTCAAAGAAAGAGGCTGAAGCAAATTATTTGCAGGCCTTAAAAAGAACGACCAATGACGTTGTCGATAACGGCTCAGTTCTTTCAGTCGAAGCAAAGAGTTACATTGTGCGCGACATTACCTTGGAGGGAGGAAATTATTATCTTCTCTTCGAGGACGTCAAAGGAAAAGAGTTCAGTGGTTCTTCGGAATTTTTCCGTGAACTGAAGTGGACGAAAGCCGGCGATAATGTAAAAGTAACGTACAGTGAGACGCAGTCAGACGTGGTCATTCTTGACTCGTTTGACAACGTGGGCTTTGAGTTCTGACTTGAGGCCTGCTAAAAAAAGAACCCGTGTGTGTCAAACACGCGGGTTTCTTTTTTGTCTTTACTTATGTCTAAAAATGGATTATACTTAAGGCCTAAGAGTGTTTTGAGGATATTTTTATGATGTCAACACGACAAGATACAATTTCTACTTTTGAAGAACGTAAAGAGCAATTACGACAGTTACATGCCGAGCATGAGGCTGCGGGTAAAAGCGTGTCGGGTGTCGTGGTGGCGGAAAAAATCGGCAATTCGTTGATTAAAGGTAATCTTGAAAGCGCGTTTGATAAGCCGCAAGATGCTCAAACTTATCGTGAGCAAATGCAGGAATTGGCCGAAACGGTTCAACGTGCGGAAGCCGTGCGTGACAATGCAAAAGTGTTGACTGTGCCGCCCACAACAAAATTGGTTCCGGGTAAAATGATTGTGATTAATCTGCCGGGCAACGGCACATCGCTGTCGGATAATGACCGAAACCCCTTAAAAGAAGCGCGCGTTAAAGTAGCGGCTGAGCGTGGGGTGTCGGAATTTTTTGATTTTATCAAAGAGGATGTCAAAATCAAACCGCAAGATTGCCAAACCGTCGGATGCTATTATTCGCACAAAGTCAATGAAATGATTGAGCAGTATAACGAACGCGGCACATTGCATGCGGGTATTGAGGAGTTTTCAAACATCTTTGATGACTTGATTTCAAAAGACGGGCAAAAAATCAGCGCAAAAGAAGCGGTTGAAAATATGAAAAATGTTGTGTTGCGCGCACAATGTTTCGGAACGCTTGTGGCAAGCGAATTGGAAGAATATTTGCATATTAAATTGGCTGTTTTGGGATATACGGATAAAGAATGTGCTGAGATTTTGTCGGCACCGACTGCCGTTTTTTCAAGTTCGCCGGTGGCACTTGACAGACAGCCGCGCTTTTTCAAAACCGTGGCGTATGCCAATGCGGCCGATACGTTGATTCCGACCGTGAAGGGCTCGCCCGATTATAAAAAAGTAGTCGGTTTTAAGGCTGAGGATGTGCAGTCGGAAAACAGACAGTTAAAAACAATTGAGATTCGGAAAAATTATCAGCTGACGGTGTGTTCGTCGCTTGATTTTCCGGCACTTTCGGATTTGAGAGAATATGTTGTGCAGACATACCATCTTTCAGATGAAGTGCAAATCAATGCGCATATCGAAACAATCTTAAAAGGACACGCCTTCAGTGCCGTGAGCAATCCGTTGAACAAAGACAGTATTTTTATGCAAACCTTGCGCGAATCCGTAAAAAATATGATGTCAAAATCCGTGCAACAGGTGTCGGAACATTATTATTATCGCGTCGGTAAACTTGAAAAAAGACCGAAATCTTTTGATTTGCCTCAATTAAAAGCCGCGCAAAATCAACATTCGGCAACGCGTTAGATGAAACAAAATAAAAACCCCGCGCTCTTAAAACGCGGTTTTTTTGATTTTTAGATTCTTGGGACAAGCCCAAGAATGACATTAAAACATTAAAAACTCAGAGAGTGTGTAGATAATAAAAAAGAACCTTGAAATTGATCAAGGTTCTTTTTTAATTTGTAGATCCTGAAACAAGTTCAGGATGACGATTTGTTATTTCAAGATTTTCGAGACAACGCCGGCACCGACAGTGTGACCACCTTCACGGATAGCAAAACGAAGACCTTCGTTCATAGCAATCGGGTGAATAAGTTTAGCTGTCATTGTGACGTTATCACCAGGCATAACCATCTCTGTGCCGGAAGGCAATTCAATAGAACCGGTCACGTCCGTTGTTCTGAAGTAAAATTGAGGACGATAGTTTGAGAAAAACGGTGTATGACGTCCGCCTTCTTCCTTCGTCAAAATGTAGCATTCGCATGTTAAATCTGTGTGCGGTGTGATTGAACCAGGTGCTGCCAAAACTTGACCGCGTTCAACTTCTTCACGCTTTGTACCACGAATCAAAACACCGATGTTGTCGCCCGCTTCACCTTGATCCAACAACTTACGGAACATTTCAACACCCGTACATGTTGTCTTTTGTGTCGGACGAATACCGACGATTTCAATTTCGTCACCGACTTTGATGATACCGCGTTCAACACGGCCTGTCACCACTGTACCACGACCTGAAATCGAGAACACATCCTCAATCGGCATCAAGAACGGCTGATCCTTCGGACGATCAGGTTGCGGAATGTAGCTGTCAACAGCCTTCATCAATTCCAAAATCGAATCGTGACCAATCTTCTTGTCACCGTCTTCCAAAACGGCCAATGCCGAACCTTTGATAATCGGAATTTCATCGCCAGGGAAACCGTATGATGTTAACAAATCTCTGATTTCCATCTCAACGAGTTCCAATAACTCAGGATCATCAACTTGGTCAACCTTGTTCATATAAACCACAATCGCAGGAACACCCACTTGACGTGCAAGCAAAATGTGTTCACGTGTTTGCGGCATCGGACCATCCGCAGCTGAAACCACCAAAATGGCTCCATCCATCTGGGCCGCACCGGTGATCATGTTCTTCACATAGTCAGCGTGGCCAGGGCAGTCAACGTGTGCATAGTGACGGGCAGGTGTCTCGTATTCAACGTGTGCCGTCGAAATCGTAATACCACGTGCGCGCTCTTCAGGTGCTTTATCAATTTGATCATATGCCGTAAATGATGCTCCACCTTCTTCTGCCAACACTTTTGTGATAGCTGCCGTTAATGTCGTCTTACCATGGTCAACGTGACCGATGGTACCGATATTGCAGTGTGGCTTGCTGCGTTCAAATTTCTCTTTTGCCATTTTAAAATTTCTCCAAATTAAATAAAAAAATCAGGCAAGGGCAAAAGCCCCTGCCCTAAAGTTAAATGTTTAAGCGTTTTTCGCCTTGATTGCTTCCGCAACTTCTCTCGGTACTTCAGAATAGTGATCAAAAAGCATCGTAAACTGAGCACGACCTTGAGAAAGCGAGCGAAGCGTATTGACATAGCCAAACATGTTGGCAAGCGGCACAAACGCGTCAACAACGCGTGCATTGCATCGTTGATCCATACCGTTGACCAAACCACGACGAGAGTTCAAGTCACCGATGATGTCACCCATATATTCTTCAGGTGTCACCACTTCGACTTTCATAATCGGTTCCAAAAGTTTGGCATCGGCCTGACGCATACCTTCACGGAATGCGGCACGAGCGGCAATTTCAAAGCACATCACGTTTGAGTCGACTTCGTGATACGCACCATCATACAAGGTTGCTTTCACACCTGTCACCGGGTAACCGGCCAAAACACCGGTATCCATGGCAGAACGAAGACCTTTTTCAACACCGGGGATATATTCCTTCGGCACGTTACCGCCGACAACGGTGTTGCAAAATTCAAAGCCGGTATGATCTTCGGTCGGTTCAAATTTGATTTTGACTTTAGCAAACTGACCGGCACCACCGGATTGTTTTTTGTGCGTATATTCGATATCACAAGGTTTGGTAATCGTTTCGCGATAAGCCACCTGCGGCTCACCGACATTGGCTTCAACCTTAAATTCACGTTTCAATCTGTCAACGATGATTTCCAAGTGAAGTTCACCCATACCTTTGATGATGGTCTGACCGCTTTCTGGATCAGATGAAACCTTAAATGACGGGTCTTCCATCGCAAGACGTTGCAATGCCAAACCCATCTTTTCGATATCGACCTTTGTCTTCGGCTCAACAGCGAGTTCAATCACCGGCTCCGGAAATTCCATATTTTCCAACACAATCGGATTGGAATTATCGCAAAGCGTATCACCGGTTGTTGTATCTTTCAAACCTGCCAAAGCAATAATATCACCGGCATAAGCCTCTTTGATATCATCACGCTTGTTGGCATGCATCAAAAGCATACGGCCGATTCTTTCTTTTTTGTCTTTGACTGAGTTATAAATATACGTACCGGCTTCGATTTTACCCGAATAAATACGTGTAAAAGTCAGCGAGCCGACAAACGGGTCGTTCATAATTTTGAAAGCCAAAGCAGATAAAGGCTCAGAATCGGAAGGATGACGAACAATCACTTCATCCGTACCGGGCTTAGTGCCTTCAATTGCCGGAATATCGACAGGTGACGGCAAATAGTCAACCACGGCATCCAATAAAGGCTGAACACCTTTGTTTTTGAAAGCCGTACCGCAGAAAACAGG
>JAGCTK010000133.1 GCA_017963715.1 Alphaproteobacteria bacterium
CGTCAGATATCGCCCCGGTATGTATATCGGCGGCACGGATGAAACGGCTTTGCATCATTTGGTTGCCGAAATTTTGGACAATTCGATGGATGAGGCGGTGGCCGGTTTTGCCAATCATATCGATGTCGAAGTGCATGACAATAACTCGGTGACCATTACGGATAACGGGCGAGGTATTCCGGTGGATGAACATCCGAAATATCCCGGAAAATCGGCACTTGAGGTGATTTTAACGACACTTCATTCGGGCGGCAAGTTCGGCAGTTCCGTTTATAAAGTATCCGGCGGTTTGCACGGTGTCGGGTTGTCGGTGGTGAATGCACTGTCATCCGAATTGACGGTTGAAGTTGCCCGTGACAAAAAACTTTATCGTCAAACATATTCTAAAGGCAAGCCCGTCACAGCGCTTGAATTTGTTTCAAACGCACCGAATCGCCGCGGAACGTCCATCACGTTTACGCCGGATGTCGAGATTTTCGGTGCATCATCAAAGTTTAACGCGGCGCGTATTTATCGAATGGCGCGTTCGAAGGCGTTTTTGTTCAAAGGTGTCAAAATCAATTGGCGTTGTGATGCGTCATTTGTCGAAGATAATGAGAATTTACCGATGTCCGCCGAGTTGCATTATCCGAACGGGCTCAAAGACTTTTTGAATTTTCAAATCGGCAGTCGCTCGACAATCAATCGCACAATGTTTTCGGGTGAGCAGGATTTTGCAGGCGGCGAGGGACGTGTGGAATGGGCAGTGACATGGCCGACCGATGAAAACGGCTTGACATATTCGTATTGCAACACGGTGATTACGCCTTTTGGCGGCACACATGAACAGGGCTTTAAGTCTGCTTTGCTCAAAGGCTTGAAAGAATATGCCGATATGGCCGGCATTAAAAAAGCCGCCGGTGTGACGGCCGAAGATTTTTTGGCAGACAGCGCTTTAATGCTTTCGGTTTTTATCACCGATCCGCAATTTCAGGGCCAAACCAAAGATAAATTGACCTCATTTAAGGCGGTGCGCTTGGTTGAAACAGCCGTCAAAGACGCATTTGATCACTATCTGTCGTCCGATCCGGAAAATGCGTCCGCATTGATTGACTATGTGATTGCCAAAGCAGAATTGCGCAAAAAACGCAAAGAAGAAAAAATACAACTCAGAAAAACACCGACCAAAAAGTTGAGATTGCCGGGCAAATTGGCCGATTGTTCCAAAGCGGCTGCCGAAGATACCGAAATTTTTATTGTGGAGGGTGATTCGGCCGGCGGTTCGGCCAAACAGGGACGTGACCGTGTGACGCAGGCGATTTTGCCGCTTCGTGGCAAAATTTTGAATGTGGCCAGTGCAAGTTTAGAGAAAATCACGCAAAACCAAGAAATTAAAGACATGATTGAGGCGTTGGGTTGCGGTGTGAAAGATGATTATAAAGAAGAAAATTTGCGCTATGAGCGTATCATTATCATGACCGATGCGGATGTGGACGGTGCGCACATTACCTCGCTTTTGATGACGTTTTTCTATCAACATATGCCAAAACTCATTGAAAACGGGCATTTGTTTATTGCAACGCCGCCTTTATATAAAATCGTGATTGGGGCCAAAAACTATTATGCTTTGGATGATGAAGAAAAAGATAAAATCCTTCAAAAATTCGCCAAAGGCAATGTTAAACCCGATATCAGTCGCTTTAAGGGTTTGGGCGAGATGAGCGCACAGCAACTCAAAGAAACCACGATGGATAAACAAAACCGCGTTTTGCTGAAAGTCACTTTGCCGTCAACCAACACCGAAGAAGGCAGGGAAGAAGCCTTTGCAACGCGTCGACAAGTTGAGCGCTTAATGGGCAAAAATCCGGAACTGAGATTTCAGTTTATTATTGAGCATGGTAAATATGCCGAAGATCTCGACATATAAACTTTGCATAATGGCCAACTGCTTGCAACTTTTTCGCTTGTGTAGTCATTTCTACACGTCGCTCAAAAATTACGGCGCATTTGACACATTTTTCAAAGTTTAACATCAGTACGGTACTTTCGCCTTTCTTTTGACCTTATCTGACCTATTCTCCGCAGTTTTGGGAAAATGTATATGAGCGATATTTTATGATTACTTTTGTTTTGAATTTCTCTGCACAAAAAATGAACCCC
>JAGCTK010000134.1 GCA_017963715.1 Alphaproteobacteria bacterium
CTCTTAAATCAGGGTTACAGGTTTTTAAGGCTTCCGCAGTTCCCATCAATGTACCGGACGTACCGACACCTGCGACCAACACATCAATTTCGCCTTGTAAATCTTCCATCAGTTCCATGGCGGTTGTCAAGGTATGTGCTTCTAAATTGGCGGGGTTTTCAAACTGATTGAGCAAAATGACATTTTTATTTTTTTGAGCCAAAAGTTGTGCCTTTTTGACAGCGCCTTGCATCCCTTCTTCTTTTGGAGTTAAAATCACCTCGGCGCCATAATGACGAATAAGTAAAATCCTCTCGCGCGTCATGTTTTCGGGCATCACGATGACAAGTTTATAGCCTTTTGAGGCGCAAAGTGCGGCCAAACCGATGCCGGTGTTGCCCGAAGTTGCTTCCACAAAAACGGTGTCTTTTGTGATTTTTGTAAAACCGACTTTTTCAAGCATCCGCTTGGCAATGCGGTCTTTGACGGAAAATGCCGGATTAAAACATTCGCATTTGCCGAAAAGATGAGCCTTAACTTTGAGTTTGCTTTCAATGCGTTTTAAGCGCAACAACGGCGTTGCACCGACCATCTCATCGATACTGTCATAAATTTTGGCCATTTATTCCTCATCTGCTTGTTTAATCAACGATTCGACAAACTCATTTAAGCCTTCTTGGCGGACACGTTTCATTCTTTCGCAAGAAATAATGCGTTGAACTTTTTGGATGGTTTCTTCAATATTCACATTGACGATGACATAATCAAATTCCTCCCAGTGGCGAATTTTTTCAACAATCAAATCCATCCGTCTTTCGATGATGGCAGCGCTGTCTGTGCCGCGACTGATAAGACGGCGTTTGACTTCGGCAACCGATGGCGGCAAAAGATAAATGGAAACCACTTTGTCAGGCGCTTTTTCCTTCATCTGACGCATACCCACCCAATCCAAATCAAAAATAACATCCTGACCGACATTGATAAAACTGTCGACCTCTGATTTTAAGGTGCCGTAACGCGAACCGTATTGCGAATCGACGCATTCATAAAAAGCATCCTGTTCGTGCAATTTGTCATATTCTTCGTTTGAGATGTAATAATAGTCAACACCCTCTTGTTCGCCTTCGCGTTTGGCGCGTGTGGTGACGGAGACCGAAAATTTTAAGTTGGGATCTTGCCGCAAAAGTTCTTTAATCACCGTTGTTTTGCCCGTGCCGGACGGTGCCTCGATGATAAACATCGCGCCTTTTCTGGTTTTTTTAAGATGTTCAATCACATTTTTGCCTGATTTTTTATTATTCCACATTTTGAATTTGCTCCCTGAATTGTTCGATCAACGTTTTTAATTCCATACCGTTTTTGGTCAGTGCCAAATCCATTGATTTTGAGCACAATGTATTGGCTTCACGATTAAGTTCCTGACACAAAAAGTCAAGTTTACGGCCGATGATACCGCCTTTGCTTAAAATCTCACGCGCGCTTAAAATATGGGCGTTTAGGCGGTCAAGTTCTTCTTTGACATCGGCACGCATCATATAAAACAATACCTCTTGTTCAAAGCGTTCGGGCGTGATATCAACACCATCCGAAAAGGTTTTGATTTGCTCTAAAATTTTGGCTTTGATGGCCGGTTCGATTGAAAGGGCGATTTGTTCGGACTGATCGCGATTTTGTGCCATATTATCCAAAAGTTTGTTGAGCGCTTGAGAGAGTTTTTGCCCTTCGGTGAGGCGTGATGTTTGCAATTTTTTTAAGGCTTGTTCGAAAGTAGATGATAGATTTTGATACAATGCATTGCGAGCCGTTTCATCCAACTGCTGCTCAGTTTTTGAAATCACACCCGGTATCGAGAGTAATTCGGCCGGTGAGGGTTTTGCAAACACATCGGGATTGGAAAGGTAAATTCCGGCTGTTTCATCTTTGAGTTTTTCGAGCAAATCGGTCTCAATCGTTATCTCATCGGCATCCGTTTTGTTGTCGAAATTGAGCCACATATTAAACGTGCCGCGGGTAAAATATTGCATCAAAAGGTTTTTAAGGTCAAATTCCAAATCATCAAAACCTTGCGGTAAGCGCATTTTGACGTCCAGGCCTTTGGCATTGACGCTTTTGATTTCAAAAGTATACGAAAGTGTTTTGCCGCTGCATTCAAAAACGCCGTTTTCTCTGGCAAAACCGGTCATACTGGATATATTCAAAAAAAATCTCCTTTTTTTGATTATTTTCGTGTATAGTAAGGCAAATTTGTTAAAATTTGTTTAGGATATCAGGTTATGAGAGTACAAAATATTTTAATTACGGGTGCTTCATCGGGTATCGGTGAGGCGTTGGCAATTTATTATGCCAAAAACGGTGCTAAACATCTTTTTTTGAGCGGGCGCAATCGTGAAAGACTGCAAAATGTTGCGGAAAAATGTCGAGCGCTGGGTGCCGAGGTCAAGGCCGATGCGGTTGATGTGACGGATAAAGCGCAGATGAAACAATGGGTTGAAGAATGCAATCAAATCGCACCTTTCAATTTGGTGTTTGCCAATGCCGGCGTTTCAACGGGCGCAGAGACCTGCGAACATATTTATCACACCTTTAACACCAATGTGTTTGGCGTTTTAAACACCATTATGCCGGCTGTCGATGTGTATCAAAAAAGGCTCGATAACAGCCCGAAAATTGTGGTGCTGACGGCCTCGATTGCAGGTTATCACGGCTTGCCGTCGTGCCCGTCTTACAGCGCATCAAAGGCTTGTATCAAGGCATACGGCGAGGCCTTGCGTGAAGATTTGAAAAAAGACGGTATTCAGGTCAATGTGGTTTGTCCGGGTTTTGTGCGTTCGCGCATCACAGACAAAAATACCTGCCCGATGCCGTTTTTGATGGAGGCCGACAAAGCGGCAGAGATTATCGCCCGAAGAATTGATAAAAATGTCGGTTTGATTGCATTTCCGTTCGTGATGCGATTGGGTGTCTATTTGCTGTCGATTCTGCCCAATTGTATCAGCGGTTTTATATACGGCAAATTACCGCACAAGGTATAAATTGTCGGCTTGATACAAAAAAAACGGCACCAAGCGAATGCTTGAAGTGCCGTTTTTGATTGTCTGAATAATTAAGCGGCTTTGCTTTGGGCACTTTCAAACAAACCGAGTTTGCTTTCAATCGCCCAAATCACACGCAACGCCTCTAAAGCATCTTCGCCCGTCACACGCGGTGTGGCTTTTTGCAAAATGCAGGCGGCAAAGTGGCTTTGTTCTGCAGCCAAAGGTTGAGCCGACGGAATAAAGAGGTGTTCTTCACAACCTTTTAAGCCATAGTTCATCCACTGCGGCAATGCATCTTTGTTTGTATAAGGACTGCGCGACTGCGTGCAGACATCAATGCTTTGATTGATAAAGTCTAAACTGATATAATTTTCATCCGTGGTAACAGAGAGTGTGCGCACGCGCGATTGTGTAATACGGCTGGCTGTCAAATTAGCCGTGACGCCGTTTTCAAACTGGACCAAAGCCGAAATATAATCTTTGCCTTCGGGCATATCTTTTGTTTTGACACTCATCGCCTCGACATTTGTCACTTTTGACTTGACCAATGATTGAACAACTTCGATATCGTGAATCATCAAATCCATTGCGACATCAACGTCTAAAATGCGGCTGCTGGCCGCTGACATACGCTGAGCCGTGAGCGATCTGATTTTTGAAGAATCGGATAAAATTTTGGATAACTGCTCAACGGCCGGATTAAAGCGTTCGATATGTCCGACAAGCAGTGTCGCACCTGATTTTTTGGCCGCATTGATCAAACGATAGCATCCCGTTTCGGTTGTGGCCAAAGGCTTTTCAATCAAACAATGAATACCTTGTGATAAGAAAAATTCACCAACGTCCGCATGCGTGACCGATGTTGTCACAACACTGACGGCATCAACATTTTCGACGACTTCCTGTAAGGTTGAAAAAGCCTTGATATGAAATGTTTCTGCGGCGGCTTGTGCGGCATCGGGGAAAATGTCATACACACCGACCAATTCAAACTCCGGCAAAGATTGATATGTTTTGATATGATTTTTGCCCATCATGCCGGCGCCGATAACGGCAACTTTTATTTTATCTGTCATAAAAACTCCTTTTGACGAAATAACCATCAAAGAATATACCACATTTTCGGGCTAAATTCTCTTAACAATATGTTACATATTATTTCAATCGGCAAAACATTTGAAAGGATATAACGGGCTATATACATTGATTTTATTTGTGTTTAAGCACATTTTTCGGTTGACATTTTCATTAAATATGATATCACTTGACTGTCATCTGATAAGCAGGTGATGGTGTCTAAGAAACACTTTAAGAACAAACTCCGCCATTAGGGGGAGTGGGTGAATAAGATTTTTCAAATAAGCCTGACTGCGTTCTTACAGTTTCTTAACTCCTCCATTTTGAAATTTTTCAAAGTGGATTTTTTTTGGACGTTTGGTTTTAACACTTATTTAAAAAGGAAATATTCCATGAACAACAAAAAAATTCACACCCGAGAAGGCAACGTTTTTGCCAAACATCCGCTCGGGGGCATCTTGCACGTTTCGGATATGGTGGAACTTGAAAGCGATATCACGTTTTTGGATAATTATTTAAGCGACGGACTGTTTCATTTAACGGATATTGAAAAACTCAAAGTGATGGGTTTTATCAGGGAACTGACAAAAGGTCGTATCAGATTTGATGAGGCGTTGGCGTATATCTATTTGAAATATGAGAAAAACAAAAAAGTTCGCGCAGTGATTAAAAAAATCACGGGCATGGAAACGCTTTTGAACAAACTTGAAAAAGCAGGAGTTCAAAAGCAAGGCGATTTGCTTGAAAATATTCAAGATTTTCTCACGCCTGAAGAAAACTTAGCCATACCGCAAAGCGTTTGGTAAATAAAACATAAGACCCGCGCTTGCAAAACGCGGGTTTTTTTATACTGAATTTCAAAAGTTATATATTTTCAAAGGCGTTTCGCCATATTGCAAAATCTTTCAAAGCACGTGATGCGTACGCTTCTTTTTTGTCATTGCCTTTAAGGTGTTTTAATTTACCGTTTGGAAGAACAAGCGGTGCGATGTTGTCAAACAGGCCGAAATTGATATTCATCGGTTGAAAATCTTCAATATTTTCCTGATCGCGCAGATGGCGGAGCATCGCACCGAAAGCCGTTGTCGCAGGCGGTATGGGGGGCGTGTTACCTGCCATCAAAAGGCTTGCAAAAATACCTGCCATCAAACCGACCGATGCACTTTCGACATATCCTTCACAACCTGTGATTTGCCCTGCAAACATGATGTTAGGTTTTTGTTTGAGCCTTAAAAATTCATCGAGCAGAACAGGGCTTTTGATAAACGTGTTTTTATGTATGCCGCCGAGCCTTGCAAATTCTGCATTTTCAAGCCCCGGAATCAAACGAAAGATTCGCTCTTGCTCACCGTGTTTTAATTTTGTTTGAAAACCGACAATATTGCGCAGGGTATCGGATGTATTGTCCTGTCTGAGTTGAACCACGGCATAGGGGCGCACATCAGGTGTGTGCGGATTGGTCAGCCCGACCGGTTTCATCGGGCCGAAACGGAGTGTGTCCGGGCCGCGCTCGGCCATCACCTCAATTGGCAGACATCCGTCAAAATACTGCGGTTTTTCAAAATCATGAAAAAGAACTTTGTCGGCTTTTAAAAGTTCGGCCACAAAATTGTCATATTGATCTTTGTCAAGCGGGCAGTTGATATAATCTTTGGCATCGCCTTTGTCATAGCGCGATTGGTACCATGCTTTTGAAAAATCGATGCTGTCGGTATACACAACGGGTGCAATCGCATCGTAAAAAGACAAAGATTGGCTGTCAATGAGGCGCAAAATATCATCGGCTAAACTTTGAGATGTGAGCGGCCCCGTTGCAACAATCACGGGCAAATCTTCAAAATCGTTTAAGGAAGTCACTTCTTCTGAAATGATGCGGATGTGCGGATTGCTTTTGAGTGCGGCCGTGATTTGAGAAGCAAAAAGATTGCGGTCAACGGCCAAAGCACCGCCGGCCGGCACTTTGGTTTTGTCGGCAACCGCTAAAATAAGCGAACCTGCACGGCGCATTTCTTCGTGCAACAGGCCGACCGCATTATGCATGGCATCATCCGAGCGCAACGAATTGGAACAAACAAGTTCGGCAAAATCATTTGACCGGTGCGCCGGTGAAAATTTGGCCGGTTTCATATCGTATAAATCAACATCTATGCCGCGTGTGGCAAGTTGCCATGCGGCTTCCGAACCGGCCAAACCGGCCCCGATGATTGATATTTTTTGTACCATGGTATACCTTTTTTTGTTGTTTTAACGTGCTTTGTTATAGATGTAAAGAAAAATGAGGCTTTTTATTAAATATTTTTTAAGTCTCGGATGTTATATTTATCGCAAAAAGATGAGGATATTGATGAGACGTTTGTGTTATCTTTGTTTGTTGATGCTGTTCCCGACACTGTGTTTGGCGCAGGCGCGCGGTGTGCCCGTGATTGCCGATGAAGACTTGGATTTTAACATCAGTGAAGATGCGTTCGGAAACAAACTGAGCCCGACCGCTCAACAAAACAAGGATATTTCGGTCGACACCTCGCGGTCGCTCAGCCAAAACTTGAAAGAAAATGCAAATGTGGAAGGTGATTCTTCTTCAAAAGACAGCGGCGGTGAGAGTTGGGTTAAAAGTTTGTTTAAGGGTGGGGACAAATCGGATAAAGTTAAAGATTTGATGGTTCAGCAAAAAAATGCCAAGCCGCAACGTTCAA
>JAGCTK010000135.1 GCA_017963715.1 Alphaproteobacteria bacterium
CCCAATGAAATGCGTCCCGATACCAATCGCGGCTATCACACCCGATATGATACCAATGATATGTTCAAATAAACAATTGCGGCAGATTTCAGCCTATTTCAGACCTCTAAAAAAACTTTTTGCCTCTGTCTGATTGTAATTTTCAAACAAGTGATTACTTCAAAGTCATCTTTTGACAACTTGAGGAGATGACAATGGAAGAACAAAACAAAATCGGCCTGATACCGGCCACATTTATGGTTGCCGGCAACATGATGGGCTCGGGCGTTTTTATGTTGCCCGCCAATTTGGCCGGAATCGGCTCGATTGCCGTTTGGGGCTGGATCATCACAACCGTCGGGGCAATTGCCTTGGCACTCGTCTTTTCAAAACTCACCCAAATTTATCCTGCCGCCGGCGGACCTTATGCTTACGCAAAAAAGGCTTTCGGCGATTATATGGGATATCAGACAAATTTGGTGTATTGGTTGGCCAATGTGGTCGGAAATGTTGCTTTGGCAGTGGCCGGACTCGGCTATCTCACAACCTTTTTCCCTGTTTTAAAAGATCCGCTTGTGATGGCGCTTGCACAAATCGCGGTGATATGGTTTTTTACATACGCCAATATCTTGGGCCCGAATGTTGTGGCAAAAATCCAAAGTATGACCACATCATTTGCTTTACTTCCGATTGTGGGCGTTGCTGTTTTGGGCTGGTTTTGGTTTGAGCCGCAAACATATATGCAAGGTTGGAATGTCACCGGCAAATCTGATCTGACCGCCATCGGCATGACCTTAAACTTTACACTTTGGGCATTTGTCGGTGTTGAAAGCGCTTCCGTCTCAACGGCCGTTGTCAAAAACCCGACTCGCAACGTGCCGATTGCAACGGTAACCGGCGTGATTATTGCCGCCGTTTGTTATATTTTGAGTTCAAGCGCGATTATGGGCATCATCCCCAACCAACAACTGATTTCGTCGGCAGCGCCGTTTTCGGATGCGGTGGCCATCGCCCTCGGCAAAAAAGCCGGTGATATCGTCGCCATCTGCGCTGCCATCGGATGTTTGGGTTCTCTCGGCGGTTGGACATTGCTCGTCGGCCAAACGGCACAAGCCGCGGCCCATGACGGCTTATTCGGCAAAGTATTTGCCTGCGAAACAAAAAAAGGCGTGCCGGCCACGGGTTTGGCCATTGTGGCCTTTATCATGACATTGCAAGTTTTGGCCACCATGTCGCCGACGGCTTCCGAGCAATTCGGCAAAGTCGCCTCGATTGCCGTGATTATGACCTTGTTGCCCTATATTTACTCGGCTGTGTCAATGAAAATCATCGGACGCGACAAATTGAGCGCGCAGCAAGGCACTTTTTATACCATCATCGGACTGATTGCCGCGTTGTATTCGATGGCGGCCATGGTCGGCTCGGATGCGGCACAAACGCGCTGGGCGCTGATGTTTGTGATTTTCACGATTATTTTATACGAACTCAGCGTTAATCGCCAACTTGAAATGCAAGATAAAAACGAAAAAATCACCTGCATCGTGCCGGCATGGGTCAGACATCTGACACTTCTTGTCACGATTGCCGCCCTAATTTTGACATTTTGGATTTCATTTAAGGATGAAACGCACCTTACAACACATCTTAAAAGTCACTTTCCCGTACAAGAACATTCTGACACATTAAGTTAAAAGGAGAAAATTTATGATTGATGTCAAAAACCCGTTTGAAGTCAAAATATTATTAAGTTATGATTTTATCGACGAAGATACCGCAGCGGCACGCGCCGTCAGAATCTTAAAACAAGATCTGGAAACCGAAGGCTCAAAAGTCATTGTGGCTGAGCATTTGGATGACGCCAAAGCGATTTTTAACTCGGACCCATCCATACAGGCCGTAATGCTTGGGGTTGAGTGCACGCACTGCCAAAACACCTATCAGGTTGTGGAAGATATCCGAAAACTCAACAAGCGTGTGCCGATTTTTTTGATGTCGAGCAAAAACTTTGCCTCTGACATCCCCACGCACATTTTGGAACAGGTCAGCGATTTTATTTGGATTTTGGAAGATACGCTTGAATTTATCAGCGGCCGCGTGCAGGCAGCCGTCAGACGTTATCGCAAAGATATTTTGCCGCCGATGTTCAAAGCCTTGGCCAAATTTGCCAAAGTGCACGAATATTCGTGGCACACACCGGGGCATACCGGCGGCACCGCATTTTTGAAAACAGCGGCCGGCCGAGACTTTTTCAACTTTTTCGGCGAACAGATTTTCAGATCCGATTTGTCGATTTCGGTTAGCGAATTAGGCTCGATGCTTGACCACTCGGGTCCCATCGGCGAAAGCGAAAAATATATGGCAAAGGTCTTTCACTCGTCGCGCAGTTATCACATTACAAACGGCACATCCACCTCAAACCGTGTTGTTTTGATGGCAAGTTTAACCCGAGGCGACATCTGTCTTTGTGACCGCAACTGCCACAAATCCGTCGAGCACGCAATGACGATGACGGGTGCCATCCCGACCTATTTGATGCCTACCCGCAACCAATATGGCATTATCGGCCCTATTTTGCCCGAAAATTTAACAACAAGTGCTATTGGTGAAGCCATCAAAAACAATGCGCTTGTCGGTGAGCACATCAATCACACGCCCAAACACGCCATTATCACAAACTCAACTTATGACGGACTGTGTTATCAAACGACATGGGTCAAAGATTTGTTAAAAGAAAGCGTTGACCGTATCCATTTTGATGAAGCATGGTATGGCTATGCGCGGTTTAACCCGATATATCACAACAGATATGCCATGAGTTTTGATCCGGAAAAATACAGCGAAACCGAGCCGACCATTTTTGCCACTCAATCAACGCACAAACTGCTTGCTGCATTTTCGCAAGCCTCAATGATTCATATTTTAGACGGCAAAAACACCATTCCGCACGAGCGCTTTAATGAAAGTTTGATGATGCACTCTTCAACATCGCCGTTTTATGCGATTATTGCCTCAAACGATATTTCGAGCGCGATGATGGACGCGCACGGTCAAGATTTGACCGACAGCGCCATCCGTGAAGCCATCTATTTCAGAAAAACGGTCGCACGTATCAATGATGAGATGAAAAAAAGCGGCACATGGTTTTTCAATGTTTGGCAACCGGATTATGTCACCAATCCGACCAACGGGCAAAAAGTGCCGTTTTTCGAGGCTGAAGATGAATGGCTCGCCAAAAATGCGGATTGTTGGGTTTTGCATCCCGATGATACTTGGCACGGTTTTAAGGGCTTGCAAGATGATTATGCCATGCTTGACCCGATTAAAGTTTCGGTCACAACTCCCGGTGTGATGCCCGACGGATCGCTCGCCGATTTTGGTATTCCGGCGACACTCTTGACGGCCTATCTTGACAGCAAGGGCATTGTGGTTGAAAAAACAACCGATTTTACCTGTCTGTTTTTATTCTCATTTGGCGTGACAAAAGGCAAATGGGGCACGCTCTTAAATGCGCTGTTTGAATTCAAAAAAGCATACGATCATAACGTCCATCTCAAGTTTTCACTACCCAAAATTTTTGAAGCCGACCCGAAACGTTATGCCAAAATGGGCCTTAAAGATTTAAGCGATGCCATGTTTGACAAGATGAAAGCACTCAACACCACCAAAGCCTTGGCCAATGCTTTTTCGGAATTGCCGACACCTGATATGACCCCCGTCGAAGCATACGAGCACTTAGTCAAAGATGAGGTCCAATCACTGACCTTAGATGAAATGGCCGGCCGAACCGTTGCAACGGGTGTTGTGCCTTATCCGCCGGGAATTCCGCTTCTAATGCCGGGTGAAAATGCCGGCTCGGCCGAAGGTTCGGCTTTGACATACTTAAAAGCGCTTGAAGCATTTGATGATGCGTTTCCCGAATTTACGCATGACATACACGGCGTTGAAGTCATTGACGGCAAATATCACATTTTGTGCGTCAAACAATAAAAAACAGCCCTTCGCCATCACGCGAG
>JAGCTK010000136.1 GCA_017963715.1 Alphaproteobacteria bacterium
GTTGGCGGCGAGCAAAACGGTGATGCCTTCTTCAAGCGCCCGCATTTTGGCACTGACTAAGTGCTGATACGGGCCGAAACTTTTGCCGTACCAACCATCGTTGCTGACAACAATCAAAAGTTTTGGTTTGTGCAAGCGGTTGATGACATGGTCGGGAAAAATCACTTCATAGCAAATGAGTGCGGCAAAAGGCGGCAAACCCTTGACGCTGATGGTTTTATATTGCTCACCTGCGGATAAATCTTCGAGCCCGGCGGCAAGTGGTTGAACCCACTTCGGCAAATATTTGCGAAACGGAATGTATTCGCCGAACGGCACCAAATGATGCTTATCATAAAAGGCGACGGTATCTCCTTTGTCATCAATCACCGAAAGGGAGTTAAAAAGCGTGTCATCGGCCTCGTTATAGCGCAAGAGACCTGTCAACAAATAGCCGTTTTGAGGAACCGCCTTTTGAATCAACATTTGATAATATAAAGATTGCACCGGATTAAAAGCCGTGGCAGTTTCGCCCCAAAGCACAAAGTTGACATCATCAAGCCCGTCTTGCCGGCTCAAATTGATATAATCCATTAAGTTGTCTTCTAACGTGCTTTCGTCCCATTTCATGCTTTGCGGAATGCTTGGCTGAACAAGGCGCGCCGTGATGACAGAAGAAGCAGGGTCATAACTTTTGATGCGATATAAGCCAAATGATGTCGTCAAAACCGCAATCATCAATGCAACAAAAATGCCGCTTTTAATATGTTTTTTAAGCATTGCATCAAAGGATAGCACAAAAACAATCACCAAAAATGACAGGCCGTATGTGCCGATAAGTGCGGCCGTTTGGAGCAAAACATCCGAAAAGGCAAGCATCGTGCCCAACATGTTCCACGAAAAGCCTGTCAGCAAAAAACTACGCACATATTCGGATAACACAAAAACACCGGCAAAGCCCAAAATTTGTGACCAGATGTTTGCGTTTTTGAAATAATACCATGCTAAAAACGGCGGTATCAAAAACAGGCCGAAAAATGCACCGCAGGCCAAAAGTGCGATCGGATAAAGCCATCCGAATGCAGCGATATCAACGAGTAGGGCGTTGGCAATCCAATAAAAACCGGCGCAGAAAAAGCCAAACCCGAACCAATAACCGATTTTGGCAGCGGCAAGATATGTTTTTGCCTCATTGCAAATGTGCAAAGCAAATATCAGGCAAAGCGCAAACAAAGGCAAGGCATAAACGGGTGGAAAACCGAGTGAAGCCAAGGCGCCTGCCGTGAAAAGTACTGTTTTTTGATGTTTGACGGTTATCATGGGCTACTCTTCATAAGGGTTGTCAATGCCGAGGCGCTTTAAGATTTCGACTTCTTTGGCCTCCATGTTGAGACGGTCGGATTCTTCAATGTGATCATAGCCCAAAATGTGGAGCAGACCATGTGCCCACAAATGGCAAAAATGGTCTTTTAAGGTGATACCGAGTGTTTGCGCCTGGTCTTGCATCACCTCAAAGGCCACAATCACATCGCCGAGTTCGATATCATCTTCAAACGCTAATACGGCCTCAAAATCTGTGTCATCAATGCTCGCAAACGATAAGACGTTGGTCGGCTGATTAAGGCCGCGAAA
>JAGCTK010000012.1 GCA_017963715.1 Alphaproteobacteria bacterium
CCGGCATAATCATTGGTAAACGGGCGTCCCGTTTGGTTGGCCCCGTTTAAACCGGGGGCAAGGCCCACAATCAAAACTTTTGCATCAAGCGCGCCGAATGAGGCGACGGGCCCGTTGTGATAAGTCGGAAATTTTTTTTGGTTTTGGGTTCTAAAACTAACAAGACGCGGACAGTTGGCACAATTGCCGTCGGGTTGCAAGCAAGACATATCATCACACCTTTATTATAAAGTTTTATGTATATTTCGGTGTTATCACAGTTTTTTTTGTGATGCACTATTTAAAAGTGATTTTTGCAGAATATATAGCATCATGAACTTTAGGATTAATTCATTTAACATCTATTTATAAATAGGAGAACATTAACGATGAAAAAAACTTTGTTACTTGCGGGTGTCGCGTCTGTTTTGGCTTGTCAGGCACAGGCGGGATATTGGTCTGATGTTTATAACGAAATGCATCCTTATATCGGTGCCGATTATGTGTATTCTTATGCTAAATTCGGTGGTCCGGCAACGAGTATGAAAGACAGTTATCATTCGCCTTCAATAAATATCGGTGCGAGAATGTACGGTTATTACGGCTTGGAGGCTTTTTATCAACAATCTTTTAAAGAAAAGAGAAAACTCAACAATGAAAATCATTCTGCCGAATTTTTAGCCTATGGTGCAGATATGTACGGATATATGCCGGTGATGTGCAGTCAGTTTAACTTGCTTGGTTCGCTCGGCCTTGCCAACTATCGTTTTGATTTCAGATATCCCGATATTGCGAGTAAATCTCAAAATCGAATCGGTTATCGTGCAGGCATCGGTATGCAATATGACTTTAACGAGCATTTTGCCTTTCGTATGATGGGTAGATACACATATCTCGGGATGAACCGTGTCAACAACTTAAAAGAAGTGACGGCCGGTTTCAGATATATGTTCTAAAATCCGAAAAGAAAAACGCCTTGATATCAAATCAGGGCGTTTTTTAGTATCTGTCAAAAAGGGTATTAAAAGCGATGGCCAATTTGTCTTTGCGTTTGATTTTGGGCTTTGGCGACATAATTTCAAAACCGCGGCGGCTCATAATATCGAAATAGCGCCGATAAATGTGGTAAATAAAGCGCAAAATTCGCGTATTCTTTTTGTCGGATGCAAAAATCAACTTATGTGCCTTGTTGAAATATTGTTCGGCCTCCACGGCCATTTTTTGCCGCACCATCACCAGATTTTTGTCGGTGACGGCACGCATTGGTTCGGTTGCGGCGATGTTGTATGCCGACAGATATTCTTTTGGGATATAAAGATGTCCGTTTGAGGCATCATCTTTGATGTTGCGTAAAATGTTGGTCAGTTCAATCGCATAACCCAAGTTTTGTGACAGAGCACGCATTGAGGCCTCTTTTAGATCGCCCGTGATTAAAAGCATAATATAAATCGGAGCAACGGCTGTGCCGGTGCAATAGGTGTCAAAGGTGTCTTTTGTCGGGGCCTGAAGCGGTGTTGGGCAATCAAGCATTGCAGCCTTTAGAATGGCCTCAAAATCTTGTTTTTTGATCTTAAAACGCATGCAGTTTTTATATATCTTAAGGCCGATTTTGGTTTCGGGCACTTTTTTGTGATAGATGTTGTCAAGTTCGATTTGCCAAGCATTCAGCAATTCGGCCTTTTGGGCATCATCAAGGCGGCCGTGCACGATTTGGTCGATATGAAAACAAAACGCACACAAGGTATATACAGCCTCGCGTTTTGCTTTTTCAAAAGAGCGAAAATACCAAAAAAGCGAGGCTTTAGATTTGCGCACAATATGACTGACGGAACTCATCGTTGACAACTCATCACAATATATTTTAATAAAAAGAACATAACCTTTTATTGCTTTCTCGTCAAGAGGTTTTGTGTTTTTTAAAACGTGCGCAAAGGTCTGCAAATACGCAAAAGTTAATGAAAAGTCAATAACTATATCTTTAGTCATATATCCATTTTTGGGCTTGATTTTATGCGAAAATTCAGTTAGGCTTTTGAACAGATACTTGAGGAGGTATCTCTTAACCTGAGGGGGTAACCCCTTGATAACAACTAATTAGTTAAAAGGATTACAAAAATGAGAAACAATGAAAATGGACGTTCAATGGTCGAAATGCTTGGCGTGTTGGCCATTATCGGCGTTTTGTCTGCCGGCGGTTTGGCTGGTTATTCAAAAGCCATGTTCAAACACAAATTAAACTCCACGATGGAACAAATCACAATGGTTGTGACCAACATCCGCACGATGTACGGTTCACAAGGCAACTATGATGGTTTGAGCAATTCTACAGCCGTCAGTTTGGGTGCTATTCCGACCATTATGGGTACAGGCGCTACATTGACAAGTCCGTTCAAAGGCGGTGTTTACATCCAAATGGCAACAACAAGTGGTAGCACAATTCTTGCTGACAACACTTCAAGCCATGCAACAGCGTTCTTGGTGACATATCAAAACTTGCCTAAGGAAGCCTGCATTGCTTTGGCAACGGCTGACTTTGGTTCAGGTGCAGGTTCCGGCTTTATCGGCACATATGCAGGTAATCAATCCACCAATACAACACCTGTTGCAGGCGGTACGGCTGCTGCACGCGTTGTCGGTACAAACGAAGGCCAGGCCTTGTCTATGGCAACGGCTTTGACTAATTGCTCGTCAGAAGACAACACGGTTTCGTGGAAATTCTACTAATATCTTAGCAAAGGTCTGCGCCCTCAAAGCGCAGACCTTATAAATATTTTTATACTAACTTCAATTTTATAAAGGATTACAAAAATGAGAAACAATTAAAATGGACGTTCTATGGTTGAAATGCTTGGCGTGTTGGCCATCATCGGAGTGTTATCTGCCGGCGGTTTGGCTGGTTACTCCAAAGCAATGTTCAAACACAAATTGAACTCAACAATGGATCAAATCACAATGCTTGTGACAAACATCCGCACGATGTACGGCACACAGGGCAACTATAACGGTTTGACGGACC
>JAGCTK010000137.1 GCA_017963715.1 Alphaproteobacteria bacterium
ATCAAATGCGGTCAATGTGCGGCACACTGTCCGACAGGCGCCATCACCGATTATGACAACACGCAAAAGGTTTCGGCCTTGCTTGCCAACAAAGAATACACAACAGTGGTTCAAATTGCACCGGCTGTCCGCGTGGCTTTAGGTGAAGAATTCGGTTTTGATTTTGGTGCAAACTTAACGGGCAAAATTTATGCAGCCCTTCGCAGACTCGGTTTTACCAAGGTGTTTGACACCAACTTCGGCGCTGACTTAACCATCATTGAAGAAGCTTCCGAGTTTGTCAAACGCTTCACAACAAACGACAATTTGCCGATGTTCACATCATGTTGTCCGGCATGGGTTGATTATCTCGAAAAATATTATCCCGACAACATCAAAAACTTGTCTTCATGCAAATCGCCGCACGAAATGGTCGGCGCAATTGCTAAAACATACTGGGCTGCTAAAGCCGGTATTGACCCGTCAAAAGTCAAGGTTGTCTCGGTGATGCCCTGCACGGCCAAAAAGTGGGAAATTGCGCGTGATGAAACAATGTCATCATCAGGTTATCAAGATGTGGACGAGGTTATCACAACACGCGAGCTTGCCAAGATGATTAAAGCGGCCGGTATCAACTTCAAACGCTTAAAAGAAGAAGAAGCCGACAATCCTTTGGGCGAATATTCAGGCGCGGCAACCATTTTCGGTGTCACGGGCGGCGTGATGACGGCAGCGTTAAGAACAGCCTATTTTTACATCACAGGCACCGAACTCGGCACCTTAAACTTCAAGGCAATTGAAGGCTTAGACGCCGTCAAAGTGGCTGAAATTGACATCAAAGGCACCAAAGTTCGTATTGCCGTGGTCAACGGCGTCGGCAATGTCGAGCCGGTGATGGAACAAATCAACAAAGCAATAGCAGAGGGCACCGAACTGCCTTATCACTTTGTTGAAGTGATGGCATGTCCCGGCGGTTGTATTGCAGGCGGTGGCCAGCCGCGTGTGATGGGCGCAACCTTTGACAAGCCATGGGGCATCAATGACGAAATCAGAAAACTTCGTTCAACAGGCCTCAACTGCGAAGATGAGTGTGCAGGCAACCGTTTATCGCACAAAAATGAATCGATTAAACAACTTTATACCGATTATTTGGGCGAAGCCGGCGGTGAAAAATCGCATCATTTGTTGCATACAAAATATGCCAAACGTCCGATTTACAAATAAATTTGTATCAAAGCGCAAACACCGTCGATTCATATCGGCGGTGTTTTTTTATCACAGGAAAAAATATTTTCTTGACAGCATCAAAAAAATCATTTATATACAAGTCTCGTTAGTTCCGCCGACATAGCTCAGTTGGTAGAGCAACTGATTTGTAATCAGTGGGTCGGGAGTTCAAGTCTCTCTGTCGGCACCAATTCAAAAAAGGGTACCATTCATGGTACCCTTTTTAATTTGAAGTTCATAGAAGAACTCTCGACCCACTTGGGTCGGGGCGAGGATAAAAAATGGCTCTTAAATGAGCGATTTTTTACCGCAGCGGTAGCGTATGTTATGTTTGCAAGAAACGAAGTGCAACGACGCAAACATTACATAGGCGTTGACCGAAGAAAATAAGTTTTCAACTTATTTTCAAGAAGCAAGTCTCTCTGTCGGCACCAATGCAAAAGGCCACCTTTTCAGGTGGTTTTTTTTATATAAAAAAATAAGGTTGCATTTGCAACCTTATCTTAAAAATGATGTTTTTTTGTTAATAGTTTCACGCTTGCGCGACTTTAACTTCTTCGGTCGGTGTCTTATGAAATACCATGTACAGCACACAGTATATCAAAACCAGCATAGCGATCATAATGAGCAGTGAATTGGTATGAAAGGCCTTTTCAATTTGCGCTTCATCCCATCGACCGACCATAAATTTCACGCCTTGCCCCTCGTCGCACCATTCATTTGTAAATTTCACGACCGTGACAATCGCACCGTCGATCGGTTTTGAAAGAACGGGCGTATCATCTTCCGAGGCTGAAACATATACTTCCGAAACAAAGTACATACCTGTTTCCACCTGCACGGTATACATACCGTTATCATGCTGGCGAAGATACCCTACACCGATAATCTCCGGCTCAACAGGTTCACTGTCAAACCAATGATACCCTATTGACATAACGGCAATAGCCACCAATGTCAAAACACCTAGAATCTTAAAGTTTCTACTCATAAAATAATATTGTTTTAAGTGAATAAATAATTTAAATGTTAATAATTCAATTTCGCCCCAATATAGACAAATATTTTTTAATTGTCAAGCCGTTTGATAAACATTCCTCGCTGATAAAAGAATAACAAAAAACCCCTGCACAATATGCAGGGGTATCACGACAAACAAAATTTTTATTTTTTCTTTGAAGCCTTTTTCTTAGCCGGCGCTTTTTTGACTGTCGCTTTTGCTTTTGTCGCAGCCTTGGTCTTCGTCACCGTCTTTTTAGTCGCCGCTTTTGTCTTTGTTGCGGCTTTTTTCTTAGCCGGTGCTTTCTTGGCTGCCACCTTCTTGGCTTTTGTCGCAGCCTTGGTCTTCGTTACTGTCTTCTTGGCCGCTGCTTTAGTTTTTGTTACAGTCCTTTTCTTAACGGCTTTCTTTTTCGTTGCTGTTTTTTTGGCTGCTTCCTTGGCTTTTTTAGCCTTAACTTTTTCAGCCGCTTTTTTCTTAGCCGTCTTCTTTTTGGCGGCCGCTTTCTTTTTCTTTTCTTCTTCTTTTTTCAATTTGGCAGCCGCTTTTTCGTTCTTTTCTCTTGCAACTTTTAAGGCATCATCCAATGCATATTCCGAGCACAAACCGACAGCCACCGGATTTTTTGCCCGCAGATAAATCATATCTTCACGCGTGCCGTTACGAATACCTGCAATTGTCGGCTTTGTTGTGCCGACCAATTTACAAATTTGCGCATCCGTCAAATCCGGACAATTATTAATCAGCCACAAAATAGCCGACGGTTTATCCATACGCTGCGACGGTGTCAAAACCTTCTTGTTGCGCGCATTAATTTCTTTCACATTCTTTTCCATCACGCACGCCACCAAATCAGCCGCCGGATCCGCTTCACAACGTTTGATTTCTTCAGCCGTCAATTGCCCGTTCATAATCGGATTGAGCCCGATAATATTAAACGCGACATCGCCATCGGCAATGGCCTGAATTTCCAGTTCATGCAATTCGCAAAAAGTCGCAATTTGCCTAAATGTCAACGCTGTATTATCCACGAGCCAAACAGCCGTTGCCTTAGGCATTAAAGGTGCTGTCATTTTGATTTATCCTTTCGTATTTGATTAACCTTATTTAAGCCTATTATTAAGCAAAAATATTTTAAGATACAACATTTTTTTTGTGATTATGCATGACAAATCAAAAAAAATACGGCCTCCGGCGCAAAAAATTCTTGTTTTAAAGTCGATTTTATGATATTGACATACACACAGTGTGCATCACATGCACATCATGTTTGCGTTCTAACTTCATCAAAAAGGAATCCGTTATGAAAGACAAGAAAAAGACCGTTAAAACACCCAAAGCAAAATCTGAGCCTCAAACAACAGCAGCCGAAAACACTCAAGCATGCACGTGCGGTTGCGGATGCAACGGCAAATGCCATTGCAAGGCAAAAACAATTATTGCCGCCATCAGTTTGGTTGTTGCATTTTGTTTGATCGTAGGCGCTTGTTTCGGCATGGGAAAATGCAACAAACAACTCAAAGTTGCCATTGTTGACCTTGACGCCGTTGTTCTCAATTCGCCGCAAGTTCGTGCTTTAAAAGTAGACCGAACAACCAAAGCACAAGAATTGGCTGAATGGTTGCAAAATGCCGAAAAAGAGGTCAACAACACGAAAGATACCAAGAAAAAAGACGAACTCTTAAAGAAGTATAATGCGGAATTTGCGGCTAAACGCGATGAAAACACTCGTTATTACAACGAACAATTGCGTATCGTTGATGCCAATATCACGCAAATTATCGTTACGGAAGCCCAAAAACTGGGATATAATTTTGTGATGGCCAAAGCCAATGTGATTTTCGGAGGTGATGATATCACACCTCAAGTTATTAAGGCTGTGAAATAATTTTTGTTTAACACAAAATTCAAATGAGGTGCTTTTTTACACCTCATTTTTTTTGTAGTCTTTATTCCGACATTATCGAATTTTCCAACTTCTTAAAATACCAGTATTCACCGATTTCAAACAATCCGTAAGCCACCAAGTAAAGACCCATCAAGGTGCTGATGGCAATGGTGCCGACCAACGGATGCTCGATGATGATAAATCCGAACACCACGCCCAAAACGCCCAAGGCCATACTCCATCCCCACGGCAAATTTTGGCGGCCGAATTTATAAGAAGTCACCAATTGTGCTGCCCCGACCGCTAAACACCAAATACCGAAAATAATCGGGAGTGTTGCCGCCGTGACACCCATATTGGTCACCAAAATAATACCGACCAACACATCAAGCACACCGACAAATGTCCACCATCCGTTATCCGCTTCAAGTGATGATGTGATATATCCCGCACCGATCACAATCAACGCAAATCCCAAATATAGTGCCAATGCCAAAATACTAATGGCCGGATTAAACCACAAAAATATGCCAACCAGCACCATCAAAGCACCGGCCAATGCATGCCAAAAACCCGCGCAACAACGAAAGCGCATCGGTTTTTCTTTTTTAATATTCAGTTCAACCATTCAAATTTCTCCTGATAAATATGTGAAACACCACACATATAATCCTTTTTTGAGCGTTTTAAATAAACACCGCGCGTTGAATTTTGGTATCAAAAGATTATATCAAGGCAGGATACAACTTTTTTTAAGGAGAAAAATTTTGAAAAAAACATTAACAGCACTCAGCCTTATTTTGGGTTTAACCTTGGCCGCATCCGCTTTTGCCGGCGGCTATGCAAAGCACAAAGGCGGGCTCAAACAAGATATGTCTCAAATGCCCGTTTCAACCGTCAAAGCCGCACAAAATATGCCCGATGAAACAATGGTTATGATGCAGGGCAACATCACAAAACGTGTTAAAAAAGACAAATATATGTTCAATGACAACACGGGCGAAATCATGGTCGAAATCGACGGTTACGCATGGAACGGTCAAGACGTCGCACCGACCGATATGGTCACAATCGTCGGCGAAATTGACAAAGACGGCAACATGACGATTGTTGAAGTTGATGAGGTCATGTTACCAGAAGCACACAATATGCAATAAGCGATTTGACACACAAAAAGCAAACCGCCGACCTTTTCGGCGGTTTTTATTATTGTCATCCTCGGGCTCTTTTTTTATATTGTCATCCTCGGGCTCTGTCCCGAGGATCTCCCCCCCTCCGTCATCCTCGCATACACATAATTGTCATCCTCGGGCTCTTTTTTTATATTGTCATCCTCGGGCTCTGTCCCGAGGATCTCCCCCCTCCGTCATCCTCGCATACACATAATCGTCATCCTCGCATACACATAATCGTC
>JAGCTK010000013.1 GCA_017963715.1 Alphaproteobacteria bacterium
GCACCGTTGGTGATGCGGCCGATGTGGCGTGGTGGAAGCAATCGGGCTTGCCCTTAAAACAAATTATCGGCCGTGACGGTTGTTTGCTTGATGTGACATTCGGTGTATATCCCTTTACCTCAAACAATCCAGATAAAGCCAATGCTTATTATCAGCAGATTGCAGGCTTGCCGACCAAACAGGCACGCGAAAAAATCGTGGAATTTTTAAGAGGCGAAAATGCGTTGGCTGCTGAGCCGCGTCCGATTACGCACTCTGTCAAATTTTATGAAAAAGGCAATCGTCCGCTTGAGTTTGTGACATCACGTCAGTGGTTTGTCAAATTGCAAGACAAAAAAGACCAAATGATTGAAGCCGGTCGCAAAATCAAATGGAAGCCGGAGCATATGCAAATCCGCTATGAAGAGTGGGTTAAAGGCCTCAATCAAGATTGGTGCATTTCGCGTCAACGCTTTTTCGGTGTGCCGTTTCCGGTGTGGTATCAATTAGACGCTAAAGGCGAGCCGATTTTTGATAAGCCGATTGTGGCTGACAGATCGCAATTGCCGGTTGATCCGATGATTGATGCGCCTTTAGGCTTTGATGAAAGTATGCGCGGTAAACCCAACGGCTTTATCGGCGATAAAGACGTGATGGATACATGGGCAACATCGGCTTTGACACCGCAAATCGTGATTGACAAGGTCAAGAACGAGGTCATCAATTTGCCGTTTGATATTCGTCCGCAAGCACATGATATTATTCGTACATGGGCATTTTATACCATTGCAAAAGCCTTGATGCATCAAAAGACCATTCCGTGGCATGAAGTTTTGGTCAGCGGCTTTATTTTGGATCCGGATCGCAAAAAGATGTCAAAATCAAAGGGTAATGTGGTCACGCCGCAAAATTTGATTGATACTTACGGTGCAGATTCGATTCGTTATTGGGCGGCGCGTGCGAGACTGGGTGTTGATACGGCCTTTGAAGAGCAAATTATGGCTCAAGGTAAAAAACTCGTCAACAAAATCTTTAATGCCAGCAAGTTTGTGTTCAATATCGTTTCTCAAAGCGCCTTAAAAGACACGCAAGATTATGAGCCTTTTATCACGGCAAAAACAGATTTGGCTTGGTTGTCAGGTATGGCCGAAGTGGCTGAAGATGCCAAGAAAGCATTTGCAACGCATGATTATGCGATGGCACTTGACCTGATTGAAAGACGTTTTTGGGACTTTTGCGATAACTATTTGGAAATTGTCAAAAGACGTGCTTACAGTCCGACCGATCGTTCGGCTGCCGCGACTTTGATGAAAACAATTGATTTGTTCCTCAAGTTGTTTGCACCGTTTATGCCGTTTGTGACCGAAGAAATTTATCAGGCAAGACCGTGGGCCGATGTGACGGGCAGTTTGCACCAAACATTGTGGCCGGATGCTATGGCTTATCAGATGGATGCCAAAGAAGCTGCGTTGTATGATTATATTTCAACCGTGGCCGGTGAAATTCGCAAGGCCAAAACGGCAGCAGGCGTGTCACAACGCACGGCTGTGTTGAAGTTGACAATTAAAGCGCCGGCACACGTGTTGACTGTTTTGAAACAAGGCCTTGAAGACATCGAAAATGTCGGTGGGTTGTCGCCTGATGCAATGCAACTTTTGGAAGGTGATGCTTTAAGTGTTGAAGATATTGCCCTTGATTTGAGCAATCTTCAATCAGCCTAAAAGAACAAGATCAACTTAAAAAATAAGCCC
>JAGCTK010000138.1 GCA_017963715.1 Alphaproteobacteria bacterium
TAGTCTAAACCGATTTGATTGGCAAATTCAACAAAATCGGGGGCTTTCAACTTTAATTTGCCGCGATAAAACAGTTGGCCGTCATTGTTTGATAATCTGCCGGCATAACTCACGGCCGTTTTACCGACCTGCGCAATTGTTTTTGTATTAAATGCATCAAACGTGCCGGAGGCAATACCCTCAAGTGTTGCTTTTTGCGTTTGATGAAACAGCGGCCAATCTGGCAAACCGAGTTTTAACTTTTGATTGAATGTTTTGAAATCGGATATGTCAAATTTATATTTTAAGTTTTCAAATGACGGATTTCCGTTTAACTTTGACAGAACACCGGTTGCAGACAATTTAGATGATGCAACATTGGCAATGCTCATTTCTTTTAAGGTTACGACACCGTCACGCGCACTGAGTTTCAAGGTTGTGTTTTCAAACGGAATTTTGTGATAAATACCAAGGCTTAACGATAAATTAGCCTCCAAATCCGTCGTATTTAAAAATTTAAACTGGCTCAAAAATTGTTTTGCTCTTGTTGTAAAGGTTTCTTTATCAGCATCCTTCTTGGGCTCGGGCAAATAATTATCAAAATTGATATTCTCACTTTGCAAATTCAAGAATATGGCGTTTTTCCGGTCGCGCTTAATGCCGATAACGCCCGACATTTCAACCTTATCAAAACCCAGTTCAACAGGAGCGATTTTGATTTCACTTAATGTTCCAGATAAATTAAATGATGCTCTCGCACTGCGGTAGGTGGAAGGCGTGTAGGCTTCAACATTGACATTGGCCCAATGTAAAAACTTTAACAAATCTTGGCTCAGAGCCTGCACCTGAAAATTATACATAAGGCGCTTGTCGTTTTCAAAAATATCGCCTTTGACGGAGATGTCCGTATCGCCTGCCGTCAACGCAGCCAAATTTTTGATTTTAATCACACCTTTGACAATATCCGCGCTTAACTTAAAGTTACGGATCGTTTCGCCGCCCAAAAGCGCACGCGTTGCCGCAACATCTGCCGCCAGATCATAAGTAAAGGCCGGCTCATAAGGCTTTTTGGAGGCTTCGGCCTGTTTCAAATATTCTTGCAACACAGATACAAACGGCATCAAATCTAAATCCGTCATTTCAAAAACGGCTTCAATCTTTTTAGGCTCATCATTTGTGGACACCAAAGGCACCAACACGCGGCCGGAACCGGCCAAGTTATCACCGTATTTGACAATAAAACTTGATAAATCGGCTTGTCGCGGATTGACCGACAAATCAATTGATGCAGCCACCGGGTAGTTATATTTTTCATCTAACAGTTTTTGGCCCGTGATGGTATTAACAAAGACAGACGGTTTCTGCGATTCAACCGTAAAATTACCTTTAATTTCGCTGTTGTTTGACAAGACGGAACCGTCAAAACGGGCATAACTTTCGGATGACGGATGCGTCAACACAAGATTAAGCGAAGTCGAAAAACTTTCTGATAATGTGCCGACATTTAAGGCAAAGCCCGCCGGTGTATTGTCTTTTAAGAAATTGCCGTCAATTCTGAACGGTCCGATCAAACTTTGTGCCGCAATATCCGCATTGACCTTGTGAAAAGCCGAATCGACGTTTAATGTTTTGTTGACGATACGCACAACCGAATCTTGCAACATCACACTGTTAAACGCAATATCCACACCCGCCAGATTAAAACTTTGTTCGGCATCTATCGGGCTGTACCAGTTGGTTTTGCCGTCATCTAAAAACTCAATTAAAAGATTGGCATTGACCAAATTCATCTTATCAATCACAAACTGCTTTTTAATGAGCGGCATCAAACTCAAATCCGCCACCATTTCTTTGACTTCGGCAATCGGCGTATTGGCGACGGCCGGATTTGGATTGGAATTATACACTTTGATATTCGTCGCACTCAAATGCGGTTTCGGCCAAAAAGTCAAATCAATCTTGCCGTTTATGACAATTTTTTTGCCTGTTATTTTTTCAAGTTGCGCGGTCATTTTTGTCTTGTAATTATTCCAATCAATCGTTGAGACATAATATGACAAACCGCCCAATGCCAACAAAATCAAAATCAAGTGTGTAATGAATATTTTCTTAAACACGGATAAATTCTCCAAAGCAATCTAAATCTTTACGAATTGTTAGAATAATGTATATTATCATTATAAGCAATCAATTTTTTTCATTTAGGCAACGAAAATGGTTATGCTTGATACACTTTTTGAAAAAGCATCTGAAACACGAAAAAATGCTTATGCTCCCTACTCTTCTTTTAATGTCGGCGCGGCAATTTTGACACCTTCCGGTCATATCTATGTCGGCGCTAATGTTGAAAATGTGTCTTATCCGTGCGGAATGTGTGCCGAATCGGGTGCTATTTCGGCAATGATTGCGGCCGGTGAATATCAAATTGCCGATATTCTTATCGTTGCAGATTCTAAAAATTTAATTTCTCCTTGCGGTGCTGGTCTGCAGAGAATCGCCGAATTTGCAGATGATCATACGATGATACATCTTGCCGATTTGGAAGGTATCAAACAATCTTATCCGATTGCCAAACTGTTGCCCGTTGCTTTTGCCGAGGATTTGAAAAAATGATTGACACATATGTACAAAACATCCGAAAAGAACTTGGTGATTTTCAGCCCGAGATTTTAATTATTTTAGGTTCGGGACTCAGTGTTTTAGCAGATAAAATCCAAGACAAAATCATTATCCCCTACACCAAAATCGGTTTTCCGCTCATTACGGTGGAAGGCCATAAAGGCGAATTGATTGCCGGCACGCTCGGCCCGAAAAACGTGCTGTGTATGAACGGACGTTATCACCTTTATGAAGGTCACTCTCCTGCTTTGATTAAAGATATGATGTCGGCTTATCAACGGCTCGGCATCAAAGAAATTATTGCAACCAATGCCGCCGGTTCACTCAGACCCGAGATGATTCCCGGCTCGTTGATGATGATTACAGATCATATCAATTTTTCGGGACAAAACCCTTTAACAGGCGTCAACAATGATAAAGAAGGCCCTCGTTTTCCCAATATGAGTGATGCTTATGATGTTGATTTGGCAGATAAAATGCGGCAAACGGCCATAGAAAACAATATCAAACTTTTTGAAGGAACTTACTTTTTTGTGGTCGGGCCCAATTTTGAGACAAAGGCCGAAGTCAAGGCGTTTCGCACTTTAGGCGCGGATGCCGTCGGTATGTCAACCGTGCCTGAGGTGATTGCCGCCGTTTATTTTGGTATGAAAGTAGTCGGTATTTCCGTTATTACCAACCAAACAGCCGATATTCAAACGCATACCTTAAGCGACGAAGAAACACTTTTTGAAGCACGTCAGGCCGCCGTCGATTTGCAAGGTCTTATCTTAAAGTTTTTGGAGAAGTGAGATGTTACCTCAAGAAATTATCCGCAAAAAACGCAATCATCTGCCGCTTTCAAAAGAAGAGATTGATTTTTTTATCAAAGGCGTGACGGATGAAAGCATTTCGGATGCACAAATCGGTGCTTTGACGATGGCTGTTTTCTTAAATGGTTTTAATCAGGATGAAAAAGTCAATTTGACCCTTGCCATGCGTGATTCGGGTGATGTTTTAAGTTGGGATGTTGACGGCCCTGTTGTGGATAAGCACTCAACCGGCGGTGTCGGTGACAAAGTAAGCCTTATATTGGGGCCGATCTTGGCAGCATGCGGTGCCTATGTTCCGATGATTTCAGGCCGCGGTTTGGGCCATACGGGCGGCACGCTTGATAAATTAGATTCCGTTAAAGGGTATCAAACATCCCCTTCTAATGAATTGTTCCAAAAAACAGTTAAAGAAGTCGGCTGCGCTATCATCGGACAAACAGGCAATTTAGCACCTGCCGACAAACGTATTTATGCTGTGCGTGATGTGTGTGCAACCGTTGAGTCGATACCACTCATTACAGCCTCCATATTGTCCAAAAAATTAGCATCCGGGCTTGATAATTTGGTGATGGATGTCAAATTCGGCAACGGTGCTTTTATGGATAATACAGATGATGCGCGGATGCTTGCAAAATCGATTGTTGAAGTGGCAAATAATGCCGGCACCAAAACAACCGCTCTTTTGACGGATATGAATGCCGTTTTATGTACGGCTGTCGGCAATGCCGTTGAGATTTCGGAAGTTGTGCAATATTTAAAAAGAAACCGTGTCAACAAGCGTTTGGATGAGGTTACAAAAGCACTTGCCGTTGAAATTTTGACTGCCTCAAAACTGGCCGACAACGCCGATGATGCTTTATCAAAAATCGAGCATGTGTTGTCATCCGGCCAGGCACTTCAAAAATTTGAGCAAATGGTATATACATTAGGCGGCCCACATGATTTTGCGGCACATGTCCAAGATTATATGCCTCAAGCCCCGATTGTTCGGCCGGTTTATCCTTTGCATGACGGATATGTTGTCAGCATGCAAACAAGGCAAATCGGTCTTGCGCTTGTTGAGCTCAAAGGCGGTCGGACACACCCCTTACAAACCGTCAATCATGCAACCGGTATGACAGATTTTTGCCAAATCGGTGATAAAATTGACACTCAAACACCGCTTTGCATGATACATGCACAAACTGAATCTGATTTTGAACGTGCGGCTTTCGTATTGCCTCAATTGATTGAAATCGGCGACAAGCCGACCTTATATTCCGTTATATTGGAAAAAATCGGGTAACAACCGATCAGGCGCGGCAAAGAAGCATCAAGACGATCGCGGCAAAAAGGCCGGCAAACACATCATCAAGCATCACACCAAAGGCATTTTTGAGTTTTGTATCTGCCCATTTAACAGGGCCGAATTTGACAATATCAAAAAAACGAAACAAGCCAAAGCCTAAAAGATAAATCAGCAAAATATCAGATGATACTTGATGATAAAGTGTTGTTTGTGCTATCAGCAAAAAAGCGGTTAATTGACCGGCCGTTTCATCAATCACGATTTTGCCGGGATCATTCTCTTTTTCGCCTTTGGTGGCATAATAGACTGCAATCGTGCCAATGATAAAAACGCACAAGGTTGTGTAAAAAATACCTTTATAACCAAAAAAATACGCAGCCAAAAACGCAAGCGGCAACGATGCCAGCGAGCCGAATGTTCCCGGTGCTTTGCGTGCCAACCCCACGCCGAATAATGTGGCAATTAAAAGTGCAATCTTTTTTTTCATTGTTTTTCTTTCAGGTAAATTTGAACCGTTGTCACAGTATAGCAATACTTAATATAATTGCAACGAGATTTTTTTGGCATGCCATCATAAATTTGTTTGACGATCATCTCGCATCTTTATAACGATTGCTTGTGAACTGTCTAAAATATTTCTTGCAAACGATGTTTTCCGAAGTTAAACTGCCTTCAAAGTGAACTTAAAAAGGAAAACACGTTATGAAAGAAATATCTGTCATCGGATGTGGCCGTTGGGGGACGTTTTTAGGCTGGTATGCGGCCAATTATGTGGTCGACAAAGTCAAATTGTATGATATTCCGACATCGCCGAATTTTATTGAACTCATTGATACGCGCAAAAACTCGTATTTAACCTTGAGTGACAATATGTTTTTGACGCCGGATCTAAATGAGATTTTCAAAAATGACGATATTATCATATCTATCGGTTGTCAGCATTTAAGAGAACTGGCCAAACAAATCAATCAATACAATCTTTCGGGCAAACACTTTTTGCTTGCTATGAAGGGTTTGGAAGAGCCGAGCGCAAAGATTTTGGTTGATGTGATGGCAGAAGAAATTACGCAAGATGACGTTCATTTTGCCTGTCTCGGCGGCCCCGGACACGTCCAAGATTACTTAAAAAAAGTGCCATCTTGTGCCGTGATTGACAGCCGCGAAGAAGCCGAGAAAAAACATTGGATTGAGTTGATGCAAAGCGAACTTATCCGTTTTTATTACGGAACGGATGTTGTCGGCAACCAAATCGGTGCGGCACTTAAAAATGTCATCGGTATTGCGGCCGGCATTTTAGACGGCTTGGAGTGGTATGGTCTCAAAGGTGCATTGATGGCAAGGGCTCCTGTTGAAGTCGGGCGTTTTATCAAGCATTTCGGCGGCAACCCGATGAGCGCATATGGTTTGGCACACTTAGGCGACTATGAAGCAACGCTTTTTTCAAAGAACAGCCACAACAGGCTTTATGGCGAGATGTTGGCGCAAGGTCAGCAATCATCCAAATCAGCTGAAGGTCCGATGACATTAAAGGCCGTTAAGATTATTGCCGACAGAGACGGTTTGGAAATGCCGATTTGCCAAGCGCTTTACAGTGTTGTTTTTGAAGATGCACCGATTAAACCGACGATTAAAACAATGTTTGAGCGTGAACTTAAACGCGAGTTTTAAGTCTTTGCTTCGAAAATCAAAATGACAACACACGATTTTTCAAAATCGTGTGTTTTTTTGATGGTATAACCTTGTCAACATGCTTGATGATAACAAAAAAACACGTTATTTTACTTGAAAGACTAATTGATATAAAGGGAATAAAGAGTGTTGAACCATCTAAAAACAACGCTGCTTGTTTTATTTGTGGCCGGGTGTGCCTCGCACGGCACACCTGAACTGTCGGGGTTGTCGCCCAAAGCGCAATCAGTCATTATCAAGCAATACGGCGGTGTCTATAAAGTGGGTAATCCTTACAAAATCATGGGGCGTTGGTATTATCCGAAAGAGGATTATCATTACAGTGAAGTCGGCATGGCCAGTTGGTATGGTGATGATTTTCATGCCAAGCGGACTGCAAACGGCGAAAAATATGACATGAATACCCTTACCGCCGCACACCGTACATTGCCCTTACCATCTATTGTCAAAGTGACCAATTTGGAAAACGGCCGCTCGCTTGTGGTGCGCGTCAATGATCGCGGGCCTTATGTCAAAGATCGAATTATTGACCTTTCAAAACGCAGTGCACAACTTTTGGGTTATCAAACCAAAGGCACAGCCAAAGTCAAAGTTGAGATTATGGCAGACGAAAGCAAAGCCTTAAAAGCCGCCCTCTTAAATCAATCCGCCTCAACCTCGCAACCGATTAAAAAAGCCGATAAAACGACTGTTCAGAACGGCACCGCTCAAGGCTATTTTATTCAGGCAGGTTCTTTTCAAGACAAGAATTTAGCCGTCAACTTTGAAAACAAATTATCCAAATTCGGCAAAACGCAAATCGCCGAGGCCGATATCAACGGGCATACCTATTATCGTGTCAGATTGGGGCCGATTGCAAATGAGGAAAGCGCACAAGATATGTTGCTCAAAGTGCAATCGGGCGGTTTTCATGATGCAAGAATTGTTCAAAAATAAAGGAGAAAGACATTGAAAAAGATATGTTTGATTTTTGGTTTGTGTGCCGTTGTCCTCTCAAAGGCCGAGGCTTTTGAGACATCCGCCAGAAATGCCATTTTGGTTGATTTCGATACAGGCACATATCTTTTTGCAAAAAATGAGACCGAGCAAATTCCCCCCGCCTCGATGAGCAAACTGATGACGGTTTATATCTTATTTGACAGGCTCAAATCAGGCATCTTGTCCTTGGATGACGAGTGGGTTGTCAGTAAAAACGCATGGAGCAAAGGCGGTGCGGCCAGCGGTGGTTCGACCATGTTTTTGAATATCGGTCAAACAGTCAAAGTCGATGATTTACTCCGCGGTATCATTGTCCAATCGGGCAACGATGCTTGTATCGTCGCAGCCGAAAATATTTCGGGTTCGGAAGAAAATTTTGCCCGTCTGATGAACGAAACCGCCTCAAAATTAGGATTAAAAAACGCCAGTTTTGCCAATGCGACCGGTTTGCCGGACGAAAATCAGCGGATGTCGGTTGAAGATTTAGCCATTTTGGCACGTGCCATTATCAAAGATTTCGGTGATTATTATCACATTTTTCAAGAAAAAGAGTTTACATACAACAAAATCAAACAAGGCAATCGTAACCCGCTGTTGTATTCAATGGAAGGCGCTGACGGCCTCAAAACAGGACATACCGAAGAAGCCGGCTTTTGTTTGACAGGTTCGGTTCAAAAAAACGGACGCCGTTTGATTGAAGTTGTGGCCGGATTAAGCAGTAATCAAGCCCGTTCGGATGAGGCAAAAAATCTAATGAATTACGGTTTTCAAGAATTTGAAAATTATACGTTGTTTAATAAAGGCCAAGTGATCGGAGTTGTGCCAGTTTGGTATGGCAATCAGGCAACCGTTGATATGACGGTCAGCAACGATATCGTGCGGACATACCACAAAAACAAAGCCGATAAATATACCTTCAAGATGATTTACGATACCCCTATCAAAGCGCCGATTGCCAAAGGCACCAGAGTGGGACAGATTAAAATCACCTCACCCGACGGACAAACGGAGTATATCAATCTTGTAGCGGCCAAAGATGTTGCAAAAGTCGGTATTTTCAAACGCATATTGGCCAACCTCAAATATTATTGGAAAGGCAGACAATGAAAACACCTTTTATCACTTTCGAAGGCGGCGAAGGAAGCGGAAAATCTACCCAAATCAACCTGTTAGGTGATTATCTTCAACAAAAAGGTATCGATTTTATCACCACAAAAGAACCTGGCGGAACCCCGCTCGGCGCCGAAATCAGACATTTGCTTGTCGAGGGCGAGGAAGATAAAATGGATGCGTATACCGAAGCCTTGTTGTTTTTTGCGGACAGACGTTTGCACCTCACACAAAAGATTTGGCCGGCACTTGAAAATGGCAAATGGGTTATCAGCGACCGCTTTGCCGATTCAACCGTTGCGTATCAATACTATGCCTACAACAAAAGGCTGTCCATGCATGACATTGATATGCTCTATCAATTTTCCGTCGGCGATTTTAAGCCGGATTTAACCTTGATTTTGGATATTGATCCGGCCGTCGGTCTTGATCGATCTTTCAAAAAAGCCGAAACTATGACGGTCAAAGAAACACGCAACGAAAATCGCGTATTGATTTTTCATCACAATTTAAGACAAGGCTATCTTGAAATCGCTCGCCAAGAGCCGGAGCGCTGTGTTGTTTTGAATGCCGATACAGATATTGAAACGTTGCATCACAATATCGTGCGGATCATTGAACAAAAATTTGGAATATAGCATGTCCCTGATACTGCCAAAAGACAACCCTTATCTTCTCGGTCACAGTCAAGCCGAAAAATTGTTTTTAGACACTTTCAAAAACAATGCTTTGCATCATGCTTGGCTGATTACCGGCGACAAGGGCATCGGAAAAGCCACATTTGCCTATAAAATTGCGCGTTTTTTGCTCAGTTTAGATGATGAGCAAAAGAGTTCCGCTCAGTGGGACGTTTTGCCCTCAAGTTCTGTTTTTAAACAAATTTCCAACGGTTCACATCCAAATTTTTTGGCTGTTGAACGAGACTATATCGAAGCGGATAAAAAGAAAATCATCAAAGCCATCAAAGACGGGGAGCCTTTAGATGATGACAGTTTGCAGGATTTGAAAAAATCTGCCGTGATTAAAGTAGATGAAATCAGAGAAATTAATAGTTTTTTGAGCAAAAAATCTTTTAACGGCGGTTGGCGCGTTGTGCTGATTGACAGTATTGACGAATTGAACACCGCAGGTGCCAATGCTCTTTTGAAAATTTTGGAAGAGCCGCCCGAAAAAAGTATTTTACTTTTGATTTCACACCAACCGAGCAAATTGTTGCCGACCATCACATCGCGCTGTGCCAAATTGGCATTGGACCGCTTGTCACCACAGGATGTCGGCTCTTTGTTGCGTCGATATGCCCCTCACCTCACCGAAGACGAAATCAAAGATTTGGTCACCATTTCGTCAGGAAGTATCGGAAAGGCTTTGAATAATGCCTTCAATCAAGGTGTCAATCTGTATCACAGATTGCAAAACATTGTCTATGCCGGGACAAATTTTGACATCACTGAAGCGCTCGATTTGGCACAACTTGCCTCCGGTGACGAAGATATTTGGCGTTTGATACTCGACCTTCTGCGGCAACTCTTGGCGGATATGATAAAATCGGGCGACAACGCGGATGCTTTGTATGACGTATATGCCGCAGTTTTGAAAACAGACAGTGAAGTCGTCGGGCTCAACATGGATAAAAAACAAGCCTTAATCAACCTATTTTATCAGATTGCAACGGTGGTGTCTCATGATTGTTGACAGTCATTGCCATTTGTCATCACCCGAAATATATGCCGACTTAGACAATATCATCAAGCGCGCACATGAGGCCGGTGTCGACGCTTTTTTGAATGCGGGCGCAAAATTTGATGAATTCGACCTTCAGCTTGAGATTTGCAAACGATTTCAAAACGTATGGTGCGCAACGGGTGTCCACCCTCACGATGCTGTTGATTATCAGCATATCAGCGCTGATGATGTGTTAAAAAACACACACCATGACAAAGTGATTGCCATCGGCGAATGCGGTTTGGATTATTTTTATGATTTTGCGCCGAAAGATGTGCAAATCAAGGTTTTCAGCCAAATGATCAAAGCGGCTCAACAAAGCGGCCTGCCGCTAATCGTGCATACAAGACAAGCCGACGAAGACACCATCACCCTAATTACTGATGCTTACCGGCAAAAACCGTTTCGGGGTGTGATACACTGTTACAGTTCTTCTTTTAAGTTGGCTCAGGAAATGCTCAAAATCGGTTTTTATATTTCCGTCTCAGGCATTATGACATTTAAAAACAGCGAAGATTTAAGACAAAGCCTTCAAAAAATCCCCTTAGAACGTTTGCTCGTTGAAACGGACACCCCCTACCTTGCACCCATACCGATGCGAGGTCAAACCAATGAACCTTCTTTGATTGTTTATACACTTCGGATGTTATCGGAACTCAGAGGGCTTGATTTTAAAAAAATTTCGGATATAACAAGCAAAAACTTCTTTGATTTATTTGACAAAGCAAGGATTATCACATGACCAAAGTGATTATTTTAGGTTCAGGCGCGGCACCGGGTGTTCCGGCTATTGCAAAAGGATGGGGCAACTGTGATCCGCATAATAAGAAAAACATAAGGACACGTACCGGTACATATATCGAAATCGGCACACAAAAGTTACTCATCGACACCTCCCCTGATTTGCGCATGCAGGTTTTAGCCAACCAAATCAAGCATATTGATGCCGTATTATACACACATGCCCATGCGGACCACTCTCACGGGATTGATGACTTGAGAGAATTTAATCGTCTCACCAAAAAACCGCTTGATATATATGGTTCTGCCCCGACGATTGAGGAGTTAAATCACCGATTTTCATATCTCATGTGCAACGGCAATTGTGCGGACGGCGGCGCTTTTAAGGCGAGCCTTTTCCCGCATATTATGAATATGCAAGAAGATTTTTATCTCGGAGAGGTCAAAATAGGCCTTTTGGAATTGAGCGGACATATGATGCCGTCCAACGGATATATCTTCAATGACGGCGAGATTGTGTATATTGCCGATTGTTCGTTTATTTGTGACAGTGCTTTGGCAAAAATCAAGACACAACCGAAATTGCTTGTTCTGCCGCTGACAACCATTTCATCCCCCTGGCAAAAATGTTTTCACATGGGACTTGATAAAGTTTTAGAATATGTTAATCTCATAAAACCTCAAAGAGTCGTCATCAATCATATGGCAGTGGAATGCGATTATGATCACATTAATGATTTAACGCCTCAAAACGTTTTCCCTGCGTATGACAATATGGTGATTGAGTTTTAAGATAAAAACGGAAAGGAAAAACACAATGCTTTGTATTTATCATATGGCCGATCATGATGGAAAAGGTTCAGCTGCTATTGTTAAAAGCATCTATCCCGATGTTATTTTCATGCCTTTTAATCATGATATGGAAGTTCCTTATGATGAAATCAGAAAGCATGACCAAATCATTATTTGCGATATAGCCTTACCGATTGACTTTATGTTTGAACTCAATCAAACAAAAGATTTGGTATGGATCGATCATCATGTTTCCGTTATTACGGCGTATGAAGAGCGTGTCAATGCCGGCGAAAAACCGATTAAAGGTATCCGCCGTGTCGGTACGGCAGCGATTTTGTTGACATGGGAATATTTTTATCCCGATAAACGTGTGCCACTCGGCATTAAATTGTTGGGCTTAAACGATGTCTTTGATTTGCGTGATTCGAGAGTGCGTCCGTTTGAATACGCCATGCAGGCCATCGGTGTTAATAAACCGGATGAAAAAATATGGAACAAATTGATTGCAGATGAGGTTTGCGTCAATGATATGGTCAAAGACGGACGCGCGATTTTGTCTTATATTCGCAACCGCAACTATCGTTTGGCGCGTGCCGAAGCGTTTGTATCCGAATTTGACGGGTATACGTGCATTTGTGCCAATATTGCCCAGGGCTATTCCGAATTTTATGACAGTCTTGAAGGCAGTCAAGAATACGATATGATGGTCAATTTTTATATGAATAAACATAATACATGGTGTCTTTCGTTTTATACCTCCAAAGATGATGTGGATGTCTCCAAAATTGCGGAAAAATTCGGTGGCGGCGGTCATGCAAAGGCAGCCGGTGCCTCATCATTAAAACAATTGCCCGAATTTTTGCAAAACGGTCAACCTTGGGTAAGCCCAAAACTTTTGAAAGATAAGCAGGATTAAAAATGGCAGATCAGGATTATTACAGCATACTCGGCATTGATAAATCGGCCTCAACTGAGGATATTAAGCACGCTTTTCGTAAAAAAGCGATGGAATATCATCCGGATCGCAATCCGGGCAACAAAGAAGCCGAACAAAAATTTAAAGACGTTAATGAGGCCTATGAAGTTTTGAAAGACGATCAAAAACGTGCGGCTTATGACAGATACGGTAAAGCGGCCTTTCAAAACGGTATGGGCGGCGGTGCCAACCCGTTTGGCGGCGGATTTGGTTTTAGTGCAGAAGATTTATCCGACGTTTTTTCAAACATCTTTTCTGATTTTATGGGGGGCGGACGTCGCGCCTCGGGTGCCGAACGCGGCCGAGGTTCGGATTTGAATTATAATTTAAGTATTACTTTAGAAGAAGCATTTCAAGGTATTGAAAAAGAAATAAAAATTACTACAACAGAAACTTGTGAAATCTGTCATGGACACGGCACGGCAGACGGTAAAGAGGCCCCTATTTGCGAAACCTGTCACGGAAGCGGTAAAGTCAGACGTCAACAAGGCGGCTTCTTTGTTTTTGAAACGGTTTGCCCGACTTGTCAAGGGCGCGGACGGGTTGTCAAGGATAAATGCAAAAAATGTAGCGGACGCGGTGTTAATCGGGCTGACAAAACACTCAAAATCAAGATTCCGGCAGGTATTGAAGACAACGTCAGGATGCGCGTTGCCGGCGAAGGTGAAGCCGGCTTATACGGTGCACCCAAAGGCGATTTATACATCTATGTTTCTATCAAAGAGCATAAACTCTATGAACGCCAAGGTGCAAATTTGTACACTGCCGTTCCCGTCGGGATGGTTTGTGCCGCATTGGGAGGCGTGGTTGAAATACCCTCCATCGACGGCCGAAAACTCGATTTGAAGATTCCACAAGGAACCCAAACAGGTGAACAACTCAAAATCAAAGGCGAAGGTATGAGTGTTGCCGGCAGCACAAAACGCGGCGATTTATTTGTGATGGTCAAAGTCGAGACACCCACACATTTGAATGCCAAACAAAAAGAACTTTTGGAGAGTTTTCGAAAACTTGACGACAGCGATTCCTGTCAACCGGAAACAAAAACATTTTTCAACAAAATCAAGGATTTGTTTAACTAAATTAAATAAAAAGGTGACGTATGATTTTTTCAAAATTTGAACGCATGGTAGCCAAACGCTATCTCAAAGCCAAACGAAAAGAGGGTTTTATTTCTGTCATCAGCGGCTTTGCCCTAACCGGTATTGCCTTAGGTGTTGCCACACTGATTATTGTCATGAGCGTGATGAACGGTTTTAAAAGCGAGTTACTATCCAGAATTTTGGGATTAAACGGACATATTATGATTGCGGCCACACCGGGCTATCCTTTTACCGATTATACAACAGCCGTTCAAAATCTTGAAAAAATAGACGGCGTCGATATTGCCATCCCGATGATTGAAAAACAGTTGTTGGTCTCAACCGGTCAGACGGCCGAAGGCGTGATTGTCAGAGGGCTTCAAAAAGAAGATTTGCTAAAAAAACAAGTGATGAGATCGGGCCTGACCAATGTCAATATCGAGGCCTTTGATGATACCTATGTCATTTTGGGCGAAAGATTGGCCGACAAACTCGGCGTATTGACGGGTGATGAAATTACCCTTATTTCGCCAAACGGCAAGGTAACGGCTTTCGGCACGGTTCCGAGAATCAAAGCCTATACGGTGCTCGGAACGTTTAATTTCGGTATGTATGAATATGATTCAAACTTTATCTTTATGCCGATGAGTTCCGCACAATTATACTTTGGTCTTCCAAATGCCGCAACACAAATCGATGTCACCTTAAAACGCGGTGAGGATTTGAACAAAATTCGGCGCATCATCGAGCAAAGTGTCGGTTTGGATGCATACGTCTATGATTATAAGCAAAGCAATGCCGCATTTTTTAATGCGATTGATGTTGAGCGCAATGTGATGTTTTTGATTTTGACACTTATCATTTTGGTGGCGGCGTTTAACATCATCACCGGTTTGATTATGCTTGTCAAAGACAAAGGCCGTGATATTGCTGTTTTGCGCACGATGGGTGCCAGCAAGGGTATGATTATGCGTATTTTCATGATTTCCGGCTCATACATCGGCGTATTGGGCACCACAATCGGCGTTATTATCGGCGTTGTTTTTTGCTTAAACATCGAACGTGTCAGACATTTCTTGGAAATGTTATCGGGACGCGATCTGTTTTCGGCTGAGATTTACTTTCTTTCAAAATTGCCGGCCGAAATTGATTGGGCCGAAGTCACAACGGTGACCGTTGTGGCATTGATGCTCTCTTTACTTGCAACGGTATATCCGGCTTATCGTGCGGCAAAATATGATCCTGTGGAGGCTTTGAAATATGAATAAAACACCGATATTAAACCTTAAAGAAATTTCCAAACATTTTTATCAGGGATCGCAAAAACTCGAAGTCTTAAAGGGGCTTGATTTGGAACTCAAATCAAAAGAAATTGTTGCGCTTGTCGGACCGTCCGGTTCAGGCAAATCAACATTGTTGCAAATAGCGGGGTTGCTCGAGCGACCGACCGCCGGCAAAATCTTTTTTGAAGGAACGGATTGTGCCGGTGCTTCCGAAAAATTAAGGACGGAACTGCGCCGCGATTATGTCGGCTTTGTTTATCAATACCACAATCTGCTGGCTGATTTTGACGCTCTTGAAAACGTGATGATTCCGCAATTGATTGCAGGCAAAAAATCGCAAGTTGCCAAAGAAAAGGCCGAATGGCTGCTTAATCGCTTAGGCCTAAAAGAACGTTTAAAACATCGACCGGCCGAATTGTCGGGAGGTGAACAACAACGCGTGGCCATTGCGCGTGCGCTTGCCAACACACCGAAACTCTTGCTTGCCGATGAGCCGACTGGCAATTTGGATCCGACAACATCCGATAATGTCTTCTTAGAACTCTTGAGTATTGTCAAAGAAACGGGGCTTTCTGCCCTTGTGGCAACACACAATATGGATTTGGCCGCCAAAATGGACAAACAGCTAACCTTAAAAGACGGCAAATTGGTGGTTGAAAGACAAAACCTGCCCATCCGTGAAGGCCAAAATTTTTATGAGAGTTAACCCTTAAAACAGACAGGAAAAAACACTTGCATTCAGGCAAAATTGTTTTATTCTTTTCAAAACATTCAAACAAAAGGACAACAACATCCATGAAAGCCAGAACACGTTTTGCACCCTCACCCACCGGTTATATGCACATCGGCAATTTAAGAACGGCACTTTACGAATATTTGATTGCCAAGTCTTTGGGCGGCGATTTTATCTTGCGTATTGAAGATACCGACCAAAAGCGTTATGTCGAAGGTGCAACCGACATCATTTATAACACCTTGAAATGCGTCAAAATGTTTTGGGATGAAGGGCCTGATATCGGCGGAAATTATGGGCCTTATATCCAATCAGAACGAAAAAGTATTTATGCCGAGTATGCGCACAAATTGGTTGAACTTGGCGGCGCGCATTATTGCTTTTGCAAGCATGAAGAACCCGAAACGGATGAGGAAGACGCTGTGCCCGTTAAATTTGAAGATCCGTGCAAAAACATCCCTCTTGATGAGGCTTTAAAACGTATTGAAAACGGTGAACCTTTTGTGGTCAGACAAAACATCACCAAAAAAGGCACATCCGTGTTTGAAGATGTGGTTTACGGCAAGATTGAAATTGATTATGATGAGTTGGATGAAGGCGTGCTTTTAAAATCAGACGGCTTACCGACCTATAATTTTGCCAACGTGATTGATGACCATTTAATGCAAATTTCGCATGTTGTGCGCGGCAACGAATATATTTCATCAACCCCGAAATACAACCTGATTTATGAGGCTTTCGGTTGGACACCGCCCATTTATGTGCATGTGCCGCCCGTGTTGAAATATGCACAGCATAAACTTTCAAAAAGAAACGGCGATGCTTCTTTCCAAGATTTAACGGCAAAAGGTTATCTGCCCGAAGCAATTTTGAACTATATTGCCCTTTTGGGCTGGAATCCCGGCACCGATCAGGAAATCTTTACGCTTGATGAACTCAAAAAAGTGTTTACGGCCGACAGATTGAACAAGTCGCCTGCGATTTTTGATATCACAAAACTCACCTGGA